>NZ_AZRM01000040.1 GCF_002895605.1 Petrotoga miotherma DSM 10691 | reverse complement strand
GAAGGTATTAAAGTAAGAGTACATAGAAGAATCGATCCAAATGCAAAGATAAAAAATTGTACTTTCATTAAAACTCCAACAGGTAAGTACTTTGTGTCTATAACATTCCAAGTAGAAGGTTCTTACCCTGAAAGAGATATAGACTACGAAAACTCAATCGGTATGGATATGGGACTTAAAGATCTTGTCGTATTATCAGATGGAACAAAAGTTGAAGCACCTAAAGTTTTTCGTAAATACGAAAAGAAACTAAAGCATGCACAAAAGAAGCTTTCGAACAAAGTACAAGGTTCTAAGAATTGGGAAAAAGCAAAATTAGAAGTTGCTAGAATACATGAGAAAATTAAAAATATTCGAGAAGATTTTCTGCATAAACTAACGAAAGAAATCAGTGAGAACCAAGCTGATGTCTTCGTTGTGGAAACTCTCAATATAAGAGGCATGCTTAAAAATCGTAAACTATCAAAGAGTATTTCAGATGCAAGTTGGTACCAATTCAAAACATTCCTAAAATACAAAGTGGAGAGATTAGGTAAGAAAATAATCGAAATAGGAATGTTCGAACCTTCGTCTAAGACTTGTAGTGTATGTGGGTATAAGAACGAAGATTTAGAACTCTCTGATAGGGAATGGGTATGTCCTGAATGTGGAACTGTACATGATAGAGATATAAACGCTGCTATCAACATTAGGCAGTTTGGAATAGAACAGTTAGTCACTGTATAAACTGACTCTACCCCAGGGACTGGGGGAAGTAAAGCCTTTGGAGACTACAATCTAATCTTGCATTCTGTTCTGGTAGTCGATGAATTAGGAAGCTTACCTCTTTAGAGGTAAGTAGTTCACGGTAATGTCTTTAGAAACTCTAAAACTTGTGTTAGCACCCCTTGTTGAGTAGAGCAGTGGCGTAGTGGCCTTAGGTTCCCCTTGGCTGTATCCACCGTTTCCAGTTTCGTGCCCGTTTAGGTTTACCTTAACCCTATTTCCACCACCCCCTCTAAAATTCCGTACGTAGGGATTTCCCCTATACGGCTTCAAACGATAATTCTTCTCAATGCCTTCCTGTCGCCAGTTTACATTGAGCATATCTATACAGTTTTGTTGACATCTCTATTCCAGCTCTGTGTCTGGCAGATGTGTCCCTGCATAGAACTTATCGTCCAGAGCCCCTTCGCTCCGTTTCCATTACAGAAACTTCATCGCTACTATGGGCTCATCCGAGAATCCTATCCGCCTGTTGAACTTCGTTTGTTCAACTTATATCAACAGCCCTTTTTGGATAGGACTTTCCCAGCTTTGATGTTTAGTCTTTTCTGAGACGCTCTGACCCCTATACCGCAGGAGCACTCAACAAATAGTCCGTTTTTGAATTGTCGAGTGTTTCAGTCTTCCCTATGGAGCGCAGATAGGTCGACCTCCTGAATACCCTGCAAACGACTTCACGCAGGCGGGAAATTTCGGCTAGCAGTCTTCGCTTTATGCTAGGGCTTCCCAGATTGATAGACCACTGAGTCGTTCCTACTTCAATGAGCAGTCTGGCCGTTTACTTCCGAGCTTTCATACTGCCCGTTACCGTTCAGTATGTCGGATATATCTACTTGGCTGAAACGGACAAATTGCCAAGACAGGACTTTCACCTGCTAGACTAAACATTTTGCTGGCTGCACCGCCCCTTTGCCCCGATCCCCACCCTTTTAGGGAAAAGATGAGCAAAGCTCTACCCTATAACTCACCATGTAATCTAATTATATCATATATGTATGTTTTTAGGTTAATTGTTTTTTGCCTGTTAATCTAACATAGAAGATACTTTGAGCTTCTTTGTTAAAAGATAAATAAAATTCTTTTAGCGTTAATTTTTTGATTGTATAATATAAGTGTATAAAAAAGGTGCGAATATTTGCCTTTCCAGGAGGATTGGTATGGATAACAAATGGATTAGAATAAAAGGTGCGAGAGAGCATAATTTAAAAAATATAGATGTTGAGATACCTAAGAATACCCTTTCAGTCATTACCGGCTTATCAGGTTCAGGGAAATCAACTTTAGCTCTTGATACTATATATGCCGAAGGTCAAAGAAGGTATTTAGAGTCTGTTTCTTCCTATGCAAGGCAGTTTTTAGGTAATCTGAAAAAGCCCGATGTTGAATTTATCGAGGGCCTCTCTCCTTCAATTGCTATTGAACAAAAATCTGTAAGTCATAATCCAAGATCAACGGTAGGCACCATCACAGAGATTTATGATTATATTAGGGTGTTGTTTGCAAGGGTTGGTAAGGCTTACTGCCCAAAGTGTAACATCCCATTGCAAAGTTCTACTGTAGATGAAATTGTGGATAATATTTATAAAAATTTTAACGAGAATGCAAGATTGTATATCTTTGCTCCAATTGCGAAGGAAAAGAAAGGTGAGTTTAAAAAAGAACTCCATAGTATGAAGATCTCTGGCTTCAAAAGGGTAGAAGTTGATGGAGTGATATACGATTTAGATGAGATAGACTCACTTGAAAAAACCTACAGGCATAATATAAACCTACTTGTTGATAGAGTTAAGTTAAGAAAAGATAATTTTGAGAGAATCTTCGAAGCCGTTGAATTGTGCCTTAAAGAGGGGGATGGTTTTGTAGAAATTAGGGAAATGGATAAAGATGAGAACGTTATTTCTTCTCAATCTTATTCTGAGAATCTAGCTTGTCCCAAATGTGGTTATAGTTTTCCAGAAATTAATCCCAAATTGTTTTCATTTAATAGTCCTTATGGTGCATGTTCTGAATGCCATGGATTAGGTTTTAAGTTGGAGGTTGAACCTGAATATATATTTGATATAAACAAGTCTTTAGAAGATGGCGCTGCTTTGAACATGGGGAAAGATACTTTCATGGTGAGCATGATGAAAGATGTTGTTCGAAGTTTGGGGGAGGATCCATCAAAACCTTTAAAAAGCATGCCTTCGAAAGTTTTAAATACCTTACTGTATGGGACTGACAAAGAAATAGATTTTTCCTTTTCAAAAAGAAACGGGGATAGTTATGAGTTTACTAGGGAATTCGAGGGTATGGTGAATTGGTACGAGAGAAGGTATAAGCAAACGGATTCACGGGATATAAGGGAATGGATCGAAAGAAATTTCATGATTCAAAAGACGTGTCAAGCTTGTAACGGCAAAAGATTGAGAGAAGAGGCATTAAGCGTTAGGATCGATGGATACAATATATACGATTTGACAGAAATGCCAATTAGTGAAGTAAAACTATTCTTTGATGCCTTAAAATTGAGTGATTTTGAAATGGAAATAGCTCACGAACTTCTTAGAGAAATAAATAGAAGATTAACATTTTTGGTCGATGTAGGCCTTGATTATTTGACACTTGGAAGAAATGCTACAACGCTTTCCGGTGGAGAGTCTCAGAGGGTTAGATTGGCCACACAGATAGGATCGGGGTTGACAGGTGTGACATATGTTTTGGATGAGCCAACTATAGGGCTTCACCAAAGAGACAACGATAGGCTTATAAATACTTTGAAAAAGTTGAGAGATCTCGATAATACGGTAATAGTTGTCGAACATGACGAGAACGTTATTAGATCTTCTGATTATATAATAGATCTCGGACTTGGGGCTGGAGTCAATGGTGGAAAAGTGATTTTTCAAGGGCCTACTAATAAATTGTTGGAAAATTCTAACACGTCCCTTACGGGAAAGTATTTAAGAGGAGAAAAAAGAATAGATATACTTGATAAAAAGAGAGTTGAAAAGAACAGTAGTTTAAAGATAATCGGTGCCAAACATAATAATCTGAAAAATATCACTGTTGAGATTCCGCTGGGAAAATTTGTAGTTATAACCGGAGTTTCAGGCTCTGGTAAATCTTCGCTGATTATGGATACATTGTATCCGGCTTTGCAAAAAGAGCTTTACAATTCCAGAGTGAGACCGGGAGAATATGAAAAAATCGAAGGCTTAGAATATATAGATAGTGTGATTTCTATAGATCAAAGCCCTATTGGTAGAACTCCAAGAAGTAACCCAGCTACATATACTGGAGTATTCGATTATATTCGTGAACTGTTTGCGGCAACACCTGAGGCTAAGATTAGAGGATACGATAAGGGAAGGTTTTCCTTCAACGTTAAGGGTGGAAGGTGTGAAGCGTGTAAAGGTCATGGGGTTTTGAAGATTGAGATGCAATTTCTACCTGATGTGTATGTAACCTGTGATGTATGTAAAGGGAAAAGATACAACAAAGAGACACTAAAGGTCACTTACAAAGGTAAAAATATTTCTGATATTTTGGATATGACCGTGGATGAAGCTTTGGACTTTTTCAAGAACTTACCATTAATAAAAAATGTTCTACAACTATTGCAAGATGTGGGTTTGGGATACATAAGATTAGGTCAGCCTGCAACTACCCTTTCTGGCGGAGAAGCTCAAAGGATCAAATTAACCTCTGAGTTGAGAAAGAAATCCACTGGTAATACCGTTTATATACTAGATGAACCTACTACAGGTCTTCATTTCGAAGATATAAAGAAATTAATAAAAGTTCTTAATATCCTCGTTGAAAAGGGTAATACCGTTATAGTGATAGAACATGAGATGGATATTATAAAAAATGCGGATTATATTATAGATTTAGGACCAGAAGGCGGAGAAGACGGGGGCTATATTGTGGCTACAGGCGCCCCTGAAGAAATAGCTGAAAGTGGTACTTACACCTCTTACTATTTGCAACAAGTTTTATCAAAAGAAAGAATTTCAAAGTAGAAATAATTATGTTGTGTTTTACTATGACTATTCTTTCTTAAGCCAATTTATAGTCTGTTCTGCCACGTGTTCCTTTTCGATATCGTTTACAACCACGTGCCCGCTTTCTTCCAATATCAGAAATTCAATTTTTCCTTTAATATTGTTTTCTATGATTTCTTTTACCGAGAAAGGGACTGCTTCGTCTTTTTTTGATAGTATTACATAAGTTTTAGATGTGACTTTTGAAAGGTTTTTAAGAGCCATTTTTTGCAGTTTGTAAAGATCTGCTGCCTTTGAGGGCCAGTCATAATTCCAGTATTGGCTAGCAAGATAAGCAAGCTTTTCGTCATCGAATGTCTGAGGATTCTTCTTTTTTATTTTCTTAACAATAAAACCAAAGAATGGAGTTAAATTTATTCTCCAATCCTTTGCCTTTAGTGCAGGAGCAGCTAAAACAATTTTTTCTGGATGGAATTTACTTGCTAAGATAGTTGTTAATAAACCTCCCATGGAAAGACCTAAAATATAGACTTTTTCGTGGTAGGCTTTTAAGTCAAGGTAAGAATCTATTGATTTTCTGAGCCAATCTCTCCAATTAGAGTTTAAAAAATCGTTGGAATTGGTTCCGTGTCCCGGGAGTCTGGGTATGTATATAGAAAAACCAGATTTGTGGATCTGTCTACCTATGTAATACATATCATGGGGAGAACCCGTGTAACCATGTAGAATCAACACGGCAACATTTGAATCACTTTTTAAATAGAGTTCCTTTGATATTGGAGAGACATATGTGTTTGTTGGTATCTTATCGAAGAAATTCAATATATGAGCCCCCTTCAAAGTTTGACAATTATCAGCTATTCTGGAATTGTAGCCTATAAAGGTCATAGTAAATTCCGTGGTTGTTGATAAGTTCTTCATGACTTCCTTCTTCAACAACTAAACCTTTATGTACAACTATTATTCTGTTAGAGCTTTTTACGGTCGAAAGTCTGTGAGCAATGGAAATTATAGTTGAACGTTCAGATATTTTATTTAGAGCTTGTTGTATTAAATATTCTGTTTCCACATCTACATTAGCTGTTGCTTCGTCTAAAATTATGACTTTTGAATTAAAAAGTACCGCTCTAGTTAAGGCTACTAACTGTCTTTCACCAGATGATAAAGTTCCACCTCTTTCTGTGATGACGGTATAGTAATTTTGAGGTAAACGTGAAATAATTTCATCCGCGTATACGGATTTTGCAACCTTTTTTACTTCTTCATCAGGAATGTTTTGATTAAATAATCTCATATTATCCAAAATAGTTCCAGAGAACAAGAATACGTCCTGAGGTACTACAGCAATTTTTTTGCGTAATTCGTTGAGATCGTATTCATATAATTCTTTATCGTCTAATAGTATTTTACCACTTTGATATTTGTAAAGACCACTTATCAATTTAATTATTGTAGTTTTTCCTGAACCTGTTTCCCCAACTATGGCTACTCTTTCGTTAGGATTTATCTTGAAATTTACGCCTTTTAAGACTTCTGTATTTCCATCGTACGAGAATTTAACGTTTTGAAATTCAACTTTGCCCTCTTGAATACTTGTATATTTTTTCCTTCCAAAATCTTCCTGTTCTTGATCGAATATCTTAAAAATTTTTCCAGCTGATGCGAATGCATTCTGCATTATGTCATATTTTTCTGCCAGGTCGAACAGAGGTCTAAAGAACATATCTACATAAGAAGTGAAGGCATAGATAGTTCCAAAGGTTGTCTGCCCATCAGTTAATAACAAAGAACCAAACCAAAGTAAAACACTGATTGTAAAATACTGTAAAAGACTCATTAAAGGTCTAAAGATTGCAAATACGTGCAATTGCTGCACATTTGCACGATATACCTTGGTACTCATATAGTCGAATTCCTTTTTCTTTCTCTCTTCTTGGTTGAATAATCTTGTAACATTGCTTCCAGATAGATTTTCGGCTAAGTAGGAATTTAGAGCCGATATTCTGGTTCTAACCTTGTCGTAAGCCTTTCTATCAAAATGCCTGAATAAAACAACTGAAACAACGATAACTGGGAACATAGACATCGTATATAGGCTCAGTTTGAAGTCTAACACCATCATTAAAATGATTACACCAGTTATTATAGCTATATCTTTGAGCAAACTTGTCACAACCTCACTGAAGAAATCTGAAAGATTCTGGGTGTCATTAACCACACGTGTTGTAACTTTGCCCGGGGGATTTTTTTCAAAAAATGTATATTTGAGTTTTAATATATGACCAAATAAATCTTTCCTCAGATGAAAAATAACCTTTTGACCAACTAAATTAGCAAAGAAAACTTGACCGTAATTTAAGATAAATTGTCCCATAAGTACTGATATAAAAATTAGGCTAAACACATGGATTTTTCGATAGGCTGCGTCAAAGTATTGGGAATACTGCTCCCCTGAGACTTGTATTCTTTCACCTGTTTGATTGTTAACCATATAATAATTGTTGTCTCTTTTCTCTAGATTATAGGCTCCGTTTTCCTGTTCAATAAATTGCAATTCACTCCCAGGGACCATATCAAATGAATACTCTACATTTATTACGTTATCAATCCCGTATCGTATAAAAATAGGTAAGGATAGCTCTATTATCGTTGCTATTGCCAAAGTTAAAAAGGTCAAAAATAGTAATAACTTGTACTTCTTTATGTACACCCACAACCTCATGAAGGTTTTGAGATCGCCTTCGCTTTTTTCTTTTTCTTCTAAAAATATTTCTTCATGAACTGAAGCCATTGCTCTACTCCTCCAAATTTTTTTCTATTAATTGTTTCATGTACATCGAATAGTAAATACCTTCTCGTGAGATCAACTGATTGTGACTACCGTTTTCAACGATTTGACCATCATCGAATACATAAATCTGGTCGGCATTTTTAACCGCCTTGAGCCTGTGAGATATAACGACGATTGTTTTGCCTTTTGCTTGTTGCCTAAGTGTTTTGATAATTTCTTCCTCCGTTTCGGTATCCACAGCGGAAAGACAATCGTCTAATATTATCATTTTTGATCTTTTAGCTAGAGCCCTCGCTATGGTAACCCTTTGCCTTTGACCACCTGAAAGTGTAGCCCCTCTTTCTCCCACTATTGTGTCATATTTATTTTCAAAGCTCATTATATCATCATGTACATGAGAAAGTTTTGCAAATTCTTCCACTTTATCTTCTATTTTTTCATCGGAAAAGGCTATATTTTCTCTTATCGTCATTGAAAATAAGAAACTATCTTGTGGTACATACGAGACATTGTCTCTTATAAATTCACCGTTTACATCGTTTATATCTTTTCCGTCCAAAAATATTTGTCCTCTTTCAACTGGGTATAGTTTAACAAGGAGTTTTGCTAATGTAGATTTTCCTGAACCTATTCTTCCAACAAAGGCTACCATTTCTCCAGGGTTTATATTCATGTTTACATCGTTCAAAACCACCCTTTGTGAACCTGGATATTTGAACGTTAGATGGTTGATTTGATAGTGGCCCTGGAACTCGAAATCTTTTCTTGGAGGTTCTTTTATTGAATTTTTTTGTTCTAAAACTTCGTTAACCCTTCTTAAAGAGGCTCTTCCTCTTTGTATTAGGTTGATTAAATTTCCAACCGCCATCATTGGCCATATCAACATTCCTATATATTGGTTTGTCATTATGAAGTCTCCAAGGGTTATCTGGTTGTTTATTACCATTGGTCCACCAAAATTGAAAACAAAGATAGTTGCTAATTGTCCTACTAACATAGCTAAAGGAAACATCAATCCCCAAACTTTTACCAAGCGGATGTAAGAATTATAGAACTCTTGAGACTTAGTGTCAAATATCTCTTGCATCGTGTCATAGTTTGAATACAACTTTACAACATCCACACCAGAGACATTTTCTTCGGTTATATTTGATAACTCCGAAGTTTTTTCTTGTAATTCTCTGAACCTTCTGTGGATGAATCTCCCAAAAAAGAGTGATATAATTGCTATTAAAGGAAGCGGTAGTACCGAAATAAAAGTCAATCTCCAATTCACGAAAGTACCCATTGCGAATAAAGTTAAAGTTGTCATTGTTATAGTATCAACAAGCATTATAACCGACATCCCCATCATACGTCTTAACATCAAAACATCAGAAGTGAACCTAGTCATCAAATCCCCCGTTCTCCATTTGTCAAAAAAATCTTGGTCCAAGCCTATGATATGATTGAACATTTTTTTCCAACTTTTATACTCAAAAAGTCTGGCGGCACCAATAATTGAAATCCTCCAAAAAACTCTCCCAATACCCAATCCTAAAGCTAACATGATTATTCCAAATACCAACGTTTTAACTTGGTTAAGGTTTGGGGATTGAGTATTTAGTATATCTACTATGCTTCCAATTTGTCTTGGAATAAACAGCTGAATGATATCAACGGTGATAAGGAAAAGAATACCGATGAGGTATCTCCACCAGTATTTTTTAATAAATTCTTTGATCAAAAGATTCACCTACCCCAAAAATTGATTAGTATTCCTAACAAAATTATATCACGTGATTCAAGGAATATCAATTATTTTTGTCGAAAAAATATAATAGAACTTAAAAAATAATAAGATGATGGGTTGCAAAATGGGGCGATAAAACTTTTTATCCTTATGGGTGGGTAGCGGCGCAAAGGAAAGCTAACTATTTATTTTTAGAGGTGATTTTTATGTTTGAAAGTTACGATAATGTTTACAACTTTTGGTTTGAAAATGGTGCAAGTTCTGTTACATTTTTGGAACACGACGATGGCTTGATAGCCTTTGATAGTTCCCTTTATCCAAAAAAGTTTGAAAATATGGTGAAAATAGTTGAAGAACGGACTTCAAAAAAATTAAAAAAAGTTTTTTTTACTCATTTTCACCCTGATCACACCTTTGGAGCTGTTTTTAGCAAACGTAAATTTGATCTATATATGAACAAAAAAACATTGGACTTTCTTAATACCTTGGATACCACGTTTTTAAAAGAAAGTTCAAAGGTAGCAGAGTACAACTTCAACAATTTCAAAGAGGCTTTAAAAGAAAAAGACATCGTCATTTTTGAGAATTCTATTTTTCTTTTTTTAAAAGATCAAATTTTATCATCGGAAAATATTGGCGGACATACTTTAGATTCAACAATTTATATCCTAAAACCACAAGGATATCTAATAAGTGGTGATCTCGTATTTTCTAAGGTGCATGCTGAAATACTCAATTCCAATGTTGACCAGTGGATATCCAGATTAAATAGCTTATCTTCCTTAGATATAAAAATGGTTTTTCCAGGGCATGGGAAACCAGAAAGTAAAAAGCTTTTGAGAGAACAATTGAGCTATTTGAAAAGAAAGAAAAGCGGGGAGGATATGGAAAAAAGGTACGCAGATTATTCCTTGCCAGATTTAGCTCATTTATAGTGAAACTAAGAAGATTTTAGTATTTTATTTAATTCTGCATCTGCTTCTTCATCAGGCAGAGATTTAATTTCTTTGATTTCTATTATGATCCTTTTATTCTCCTCGGAATTCAAAATCTCTAACTTTTCTAAAATCTTTATATTTTCATAAGGTTTAAAATAGTAAATATTGAATTTGGTAAAGTCTATATTAAGCAATCTTAAGAAATTTCTGGTTTTTGGAAGGTACTGTTGAATTTCATATACCCCGTCTTCTGTCACCACTACATCAAAATTTTCCATATTAAAAAACGGTAGGAAAGATGAAAGTAAATCAGGAATAGAGGCCGTACGTATAGATATTTGATCGTATTCATCTACTTCATCACGAACGTTTGTGTAAAAAACCGTATCGAAGAGATCATAACAATAATATATATCTTTAAATAAAGATGGTTTTTCAAAGGTAAATATTATATATCTGTTATCAATGTAGCTTAATCTTCCCGCTATTTCTTTACTATTCGTTATTTGAAACTGAATATCAATAACAAATTTTAATTTTTTGTACCCCGAATAACTCTCTAAAAGGCCTTGCACGCTTGGTTGAGCAAATATATAGGTGGAAAAAACAAGCAAAGAAAAGAGTAAATATTTCTTATTTATCATTTCAGGGTTTTCATCCTTTCTCTTAACGAGACGATTTCTGTTATTCTAATTCCAAAATTCTCATCGATAACTACAACTTCGCCTCTAGCAATTAATCTTCCATTGGCGTATATGTCCAAGGGCTCCCCTGCCAATTTATTTAACTGTATCATTGAGCCTTCATGCAACTCTAAGATCTCTCTAAGATTTAATTTAGTTGATCCTAACTCAACTTTTAGTTCTAAAGGAACATCAAGCAAGAGTTCCAACTTTGATAGATCTATATTTTGGGAGATAGGTTCTTCCTTTTTTTCAAACTCACCAAATTCTACAGGTTGAACCTTAACTTTTTTCTCTTTGATCACGTTGGAATTACTTTTTTCTTGCGCATTTGAATTTGTTGAGCCTTCTTCCTTAACTTTAACCTTACCAAAAGTTTTTTCCATAAGTTCTTTAATTTTTTGAGCAAATTTCATTGGTATAAATTGCCAGAAAGTCGTTTCAGCTACTCCAGTGATTTTCACGTTGAACTTTATGGAGATAACATAAGCTTCCTTGTCGGTTTCTATCGGGGGAAATTCAATATTGGGATCAGAAAAATTCAGTACTCGACTGTTTGGTGGAGAAATATCGATATTTGTTTTTAGAAAATCCGATAAAGCAGTTGAAGCTGTGCCCATCATTTGATTCATTGCTTCAGAGACAGCGCTTAAACTAATGTCATCTAATTCTCTTTCTTCGATATTTTCTACGTCTTTTCCTAGCATTAAGTCCGCTATTATATTAGTTAAATTCAAAGGTAATACTAAAGTGTTTAAACCATACAAACCTTTTTTGTACTCTACTGTAACAACAACATTCTCCCCCTCAAAATTTGTTGTTATATTTTTAAATTTAATAATATCTGTTTGAGGATATTGGATTTCTATCTTTTTTCTTAGCAAAGTTGAAAGGGTTGTTGCCCCAGAACCCATTGTGATATTTGCAATTTCACCAATCACATCCAAAAGTGAGTCTAGTTTTTCATCTACAGTTGAGTTTTCCTCGCTTTCCTTTGGATCATCAGTGTTATTTAACCCTTTTAATAATGAATCTAATTCGTTTTGATTTAAAAATTCGTTTTCAGGCATTTCATTCATCTCCTGTTTTTTCAGTGGTTTCACTTTTTTCAGAGGAATCTTGCTTTTTTGTCTTTTTTTTCATGCTTTCTTCAACAAGAAGTCTTTCTAAAAGTTCTTTGTTTTTCTCAATGATCTTTACACTGTAAAAACCTTTACTCTTACCTACATTTACTTTGAATATAGGTCTTTCTTCAATTTCTAAATCTATTGGCTCGTCGTAAAAAGAATCTAAGCGTATTACATCACCAACTTCCATATTCAAAAAATCGTTTAAATATATCTCTGCTTTACCAAGTATAGCGGATAAATTTAACTTTGAAAGTAGCAACGTTTGTCTTAGATTTTCTTTAAATTCTTCAGTATGTCTGTACGAGGTAGTCCACATTCTTGTTGTCAATTTATCGTTCAAAGGTTCCAATGAAGAGGACGGGAAACAAAGATTTACAAAACCTTGTACATTTTTTATCGTAACAGATAGTGTTATAAGAATTGTCATCTCATTTGAAGGGGCAACTTGAACAAATTGGGGATTAGTTTCTAAATTTTCCAAATTGGCATCAAATTCCTCTATGTTTGACCAAGATTTTGATAGCATTCTCAACATAACTGCAGCTTCTTTTCTTAAAATGTTCATTTCTATCTCCGTAGGAGGCCGAATCTCTTCAAGAGTGTTCCCAGATCCCCCTAAAAGTCTGTCTATTATAACGTATCCCAAGTCTAAGCCCATTTGCAAAATAGCGCTTCCTGAAAAAGCTTCGGACGAAAAAATAACAATAAAGGTTGGTGAGTTTAATGATTTTTGGAATTCTGAGAAAGTAATTTGATCAATACTGGCATATTTAACATCGACAAACGTTCTACTTCTGCCTGAAAGATAAGTAGATAGCTCTCTCGCAAAACTTTCATGGATTAACTGGAGAGTTCTTAGTTGTTCTCTCGAAAACTTCATCGGTCTTCGAAAATCGTAGTCTTTGATTCTTCTTTCTTCTCCTTGATATTCTTCAAGAACTTCTTCGGGGGCTTCTCCAGAACTCATTGATTTTAAAATACTATCTATTTCTTCCTGTGTAAGGGTTTCATCCTCAGGCATACAAACACCTCTTTTTCATTTTGCAGCCTTGTGCAAAAAGCTTTTTTATAATAAACTATGATTTTGAACTTGGGGTTCTTAAGGGGCTTGCCCCTTGTTTGCTGTAGTATGCAAACCATGTTTTTAAGTTGATTTTCGACTTTGAACTTGGGGATCTTAAGGGGCTTGCCCCTTGTTTGCTGTAGTATGCAAACCATGTTTTTAAGTTGATTTTCGACTTTGAACTTGGGGATCTTAAGGGGCTTGCCCCTTAATGTTTCCACTTAGCGAACCATTATTGACTAGTTGTTATGGTCATTATAATCATTGTCACCTTTATAACTCCCAAACTTTCCCTTTCACCTGTAAATCCTAGCATTTCATTTATCGTGTCTTTTATTTGTTTCTTAGTTAACTCTATGCCTTGTGGTGTTGAAAGCTCACCTCTTGTTTTGTTCATAAATATCATTCGTATAGCCTCTAACACCTCTAAGCGGTTGGAAGTTATTAAATCTCTCGCCTGATTACTTCCAACATCTAACTGTAAAGAATCTATAACAGCAATGTCGTATCCTCCTTTTAACATCATAGTATATCTAGAACCTTCCATAATTAATATCACTCTAGCAGGAGTTGTGGCGGACACTTGTGAAGATTGATCAGAACTTGAAGCAACATTTGACGTCAGGATCCTCACTATAAAAAAAGACGTGATTCCTGATATTATTAAAGCGACAACTATGACTATTATTAAAGTCATTAAAAAAGATGGCTTTGATTTTTTAGTTTTTCCCTCTTCTGAAGTTATATTTTCATTCTCCAAAATCTTTCGCCTCCACTGTCTTTCTCTTATCTTACTCTTTGCCTTAGTATAAGAATATCTATTCTTCTATATTTTTGCCTTAATTCATTCAATCTTGTATTATATTCGTTTTCTAATTCTTTTTCAATTTGCTGTAACTGTGCAGAATTTATTTCTCCTTTTGTGAATTGATCTAAAGCAAAGGATTTTCGTGAATCAATTTCCGACCTTAATAGGTTAATTTCTTTCGTTATTTCACTATCTCCCAAACCAATTGGGAAGAATCTATCTGAATTGTAAAAATAATCTATATCAAATTGTCCAGAATTAATCTCAGCCATCTTTTCTACTAGCCTTCTATTTTTCAATTCTGTGGTAAAAAAACTAACTACACTTGCCGCTCTAGCTGCACTCAAATGCCAATTAGAAGGATATAAACTCGAAGGTAAAATTGGCCTGTCATCCGTAAAACCATAAACTTCAATCGCATTAGATGTGTGTTCTAATATTATCGTACCTATCCTATACAACAGCTCTTTCGCTTCGGCGGTTAATTCAGCGCTCCCTGTTCTAAAAAAGGCAATATCTTTCATAGATATTATCGTCCCTTTATCCGTTTCCTCAATAGTAATTTTCCCTTTATACCTTTCATCTTCTATAATTTTTAATAATTCTTGCCTAATTCCAGGATTAGAAGTAATCAAAGGTTCTTCGGAAATACTTCTGCCTCCAACTAGTACCCCAACAGGTTGACCTTCGAATACACTTTGTAAACTAACAACCGCCTGTTGAAATTTTCCAGGTGATATAGTTGCCATAGAAAACAATGCGATAAACATTGTTAACAACAGTGTAGTCATATCGCTGAAAGTTTGCATCCATGGGGCTTCACCTTTTTTCTCTCTTTTCTTTCTAGGCATAAAATATCACCTCTAAATTACAAAACAGCTTCACCTTTTTCTGCCTCATAGGCACGTCTTTCTTCTTCACTGAGAAATGCCTTTAGTTTTTCTTCCATCAAATGTGGATTTTCACCTTGTACTATCGACAATATACCTTCTAACATCATTCGCATTTGGTTGATATTTTTATCCACCCTTTTTTTTAATTTTTCAGCAGGTGGGAGAGCGATGGTGTTTGCAATAAGAGCACCGTATAACGTTGTAATAAGGGCGAGAGACATTCTCGGTCCAATAGTTGTTGGATCACTAAGAGTATCTAACAACAAAACCAATCCTATCAAAGTTCCTATCATACCAAAGGCTGGAGCCATAGCTCCCCAAGTGTCCAAAACTGAGATCTTATCTTCTTCAGTTTCTTGGTACATGTCCATTTTCACTTCTAATATCTTTTTTATCTCTTCTGGATCCGTACCATCAACGGCGGCTCTCAAACCATCTCTTAAAAATTCACTTTGAACACTGGGTAAATCTTCTTCTAAAGATATCATACCATCCCGTCTTGCTTTTTCAGAAAACGAGTATAAGGTCCTCAATGTTTCAAGGTTGTCTATCTTAGGATTTTTGAGGGCTTCAATGATAATGTTAAACATTTTAAAAGACCTTGAACTTGGATGGGCGATGAATGTTGCACCAATAGATCCCAACACAGTTATAAAAAAAGAAGGTATATCTAGTAAAGTTGTAAATTCACTCCCTGCACCTACTACTAGTGCAACTATCGCTAAAGATAAACCGATTATTGTCGATATATCCACAACTATCCCACCTCTTGTTTTGCACTATTCCAATTATAAAAAGTTTGCTCAAAAATAATACATACTTTATTTGCCAAAAATTTCCTTATTTAATTCTACCACTTTTTTCTTAACTTCTTCAATACTTTCTTTAACGACGTAAACATGACCGTTCATCATCGTTATGGTCGTATCAGGATGACACTCTATCTTTTCAATTTGATAAGGGTTTATATAAAATTCTTCATCGTTCAATTTTGTGAGTTTAATCATCTTAACCTCCAAAGATTGTTCACTTTAGAAACTCTAAAACCCGTTTTAGCGCCCCTTTACCCCGCAGCCCACCCCCATAAAGAGCATAATTATCTCTTGATGTTTACAAGTTCGTTAAGGATCGCATCTGCGGTAGTTATACTTCTTGAATTTGCTTGGAATCCTCTTTGAGCTATGATCATGTTGGTGAATTCTTCCGCTAAATCCACATTCGACATTTCTAAAGCCCCTGGATTAATACTTCCCCTTCCTCCAACACCAGAGACACCTATTTGTGGAAGTCCACTGTTTGAGCTCAAAGCGTACATAGAGTTACCCGTAGCTGATAAACCTTCAGGATTGTTAAAAGTGGCTAAAGCTACTTGCCCCAAGGGGGCGGTTAAACCGTTTGTGAAAGATCCTATAATCTGTCCATTGGTGTTTATAGCAAAAGATTCTAAGGTTCCTTGAGCGTTTCCATCTTGTTCGGTAACCGCTATGGAATTTTCTGCAAAAAATTGAGAAAGTTCTTGAAAATTAATCGAAACGTTAACAGGGCCTGCACCAGCTGCTGATTGAGGGTCCACGCTTGGATCTAAAGCAGCTCCCAGCTCAGCTGGGTCGAACCAGAAACCCGTTGCTCCATCGTCACCATCTCCGATAGTTTGATCTATGGTACCGTCATCGTTGATTTTCCATTGAGTTGCGGCTATGTTGCCGTTTGCGTCGAAGGCTATTACTCCTTCGGCGGAATCATCGAGTAATTGACCATCAGCGGTACTTTTATACAAAGGGGTGCCATCTTCTAACTCTGCCTTCCAATACCAAGTGTTAGCATCTATTTTTGTAAATTTTAAATAGACATTATAAGGGTTACCTAGAGAATCGTATACTACTGTCGATGTGGTTACAGATGGACTGATATAGTTGGCTTCTGAAAAGTTGGTGGGGTTGTTGAGATCGGTGAATCTAATCTCTCCTCCTGAAGGTGGTTGAATCATCTCTCTGACAGATTGTAAGTCTGCAAAAGACTGAGAAGCATTGATAATATCAGTATCAGAACTGGTTAAACGTAACCCTGTGAGGGTATAATTTCCCTGCGTAATTCCGTCTGACAGTAATTCGTTGAATTCAGCAACTGTATTTCCAGTCGGAGCTCCGTTAAAACTTACTAGTGTACCTTCGATATTCAAACTTATTGTTGGATCTCCGGAAGCATCAAATTCAATATCAATATTTTGCGGATCATAATAAACCGTTTCCCCCGCCGTATCTGTAACTCTAATGCTTCCTGTAAGGGTTGCAGGGGTACCAGATGTAGTTACAGTAACAGGATCACCGTTAGTATCCACTATTTCACCGTTTATGTCGTATATAGAAATCTTATTTTCTGCTAAAGGATCTCCGTCTTCATCGTAATTAATCCAACTAATTACATTTCCTGTATCGTCAAGCTCTACTTTTCCACTAATTTGGGTAGTTGGAGTAAGAGGGTCACCAGAACTATCGTAGAGTGCAAAATTATAATCAGAACCAACTACGCTTGCAGTCCAATTATAAACATTTTTATCTTTGTTTTCTTCGCTCATATCCCTTTTGAAAGAGAATTTGACAGGTATATTTTCACCTGTGGTACTCTTAACCACAATTGTTGTGTCCTGAATACCCGCACCTGCGTTTAAATTATGTGCAAGTCTTACAAAGGAGGTTTGTTTTGCCGCCATTACTTGTCCACTAGATACTTGGATATCTCCTATAGGATCGTTGGTGTCAATGACTCTATTTCCTTCTTGATCGATTTTTGCTGTCCAACCTTGTAATTTCATACCAGATGCAGGATCTACAAAGAATCCGTTGTAATCTCTAGTGAAGTTGCCAGCACGTGTGTAGTATTGACCTGTTCCATCTGAGAGTATAAAAAAACCTTCCCCTTGGATCATAAGATCGGTGGCTTTACCTGTAGACATAGGAGAACCTTGTGTCATTAATTTGTCTATAGAAGCTAATTGAGAACCTAACCCAATTTGCATAGGATTTGTTCCACCCAGTTGGTTTTGTGGTGCGTTCCCGGCACTTAATGTTTGAAAAAGAGTCGTCTGAAATGTCGCCCTTGAACCTTTGTAACCTACGGTATTAACGTTAGCGATATTGTTTGCAACTATGTCGAGTTGATCCTGAAAGTTCCTTAAACCTGTGATTCCAGAGTACATTGATCTGAGCATATTATACTCCTCCTATCTAGATCGTATTGATAATAAGAATTTAGGCGCTAATCTCATTTACTACCGAATAAGGATACATTTCACCGTTGATAAGTAGGTAAAGTTCGTTGTCTAAGAACTTCACCGCTTCGACAGTTCCACTTTTTACACCAGAGTTTGAAACCATTTGGCCATTTTCTACGGTGTAAATCCCATAGAGATATTCTCCATCAGGCATCATAGTTCCATCGTTGTTTCTTCCGCTCCAAACATATGAGTGTAACCCTGCTTCCTGCACACCCAAATCTTCTGTGTAAACTACTTGTCCCTTTGAATCATAAATCTCTAAATATACTTGGGAGCTGTTGTCTAATCCATAGTTTAATCCTTCTGCTACCCCACTTTGCAAGACAATCGTGTTGTCATTCACCACAACGGTTTTTCCTATCAAGCTTGCAGCTTGCAATTTATTGAGCGACATTTGGGAGTTAACCATTTCTTGAATTGCCTGGCTCATATTGGTTATTTGTTCAGTGGAAGATAGTTGAGAAAGCTGAGCTACAAGATCTTTGTTCTCCATCGGTTGAGTCGGATCCTGGTTTTGTAATTCTGTAACCAGCAGTTCTAAAAAAGCTTCTTTGTCTAATTCTTTTTTGATTTCTCTGTCCTTTTTTGCATCATATGTACTTTGATATATAGAATCCATCGATACTGAGTTAAGCATTCAAATCACTCCTTAAATAATCATCAAAGGTGTAGTAGGTGCCTTCTTCTGGCTGATCGTCATTCTGGTTATCTTCATTGTATTTTTTCTGCTCTTGCTCTTGTTGCTGTTGTTGATTTTGATCGGCTAAATAATGTTCTTCTTGTGTGACATTCACTTTTATATTGATGGGTTGGTATCCTTCATCCCTTAAATTTCCAACTAAAGACTGTAATGTTTTTGATATAATATTTTTTGCATTTTCTGTTTCCGTTGATATATTAACAGTTACAGCTTGCCCGTTTTTTAAGATTTGAATATCAACTTTTCCTAAGTCTGGAGGAGATATTTTGACTGAGAAACTTTCGTTTAGAAAAGTTTGAGTGTTTTTAGAAATAATTACTTCCTTTATTTGAGCGTTTAAATCTTTTAGATTAGTTGTAGGGATACCGTCTCGTATATTATTTTTGTTGATTTGTAGGGATTTTAAATCTATTTCATTAGTGCTTGGATTGGTTTTTAATTGTTCGATATCTAAATTCTTGCTGACGTCTCCTAAATTACTGGATGGTGTAAGTTTTACTGTATTATCTTTTTGTAATTCAGAGTTTTTATCTTTATTTATATTGCTTTCTCTGGTTTCATAAGGGTCTAAATACACATTCTTACCGAAGTTGTTTTTTGTATTTAAAAGATCCGCTTTTGAATCAAATTGTTTTGATTTTATAGAATCATTATTCTCATTTTTATTATTCTTTATTTCATTGGTGTTTCCCTTAATCAAGGAATTGTTTATGAGATTTGTTTCTTCAATTATGCTTGATAAAGAGTTTCCCGTCTTTGAATTATTGGTGTTAATTATATCCATAGCAGTTTTAATTATATTTAATTCGTCAGGTGTAAATTCTGTTTTAAAAGATGAGAGTATTTTTTGTGCTTGCTCTAATGTATTTGTTTCATTTTTGTTTTCTACGTTTTTTGAGCTTTCTTCCATTGTAGATAATAATTTTTGAATATCAGGATCAACAATCTGATTGGTTTCTTTTGAACCTTTTGAATGGAGGTTGTTTTGTAACATAGTGGAGGGACTTTCCTCAGTTATTTCACTATTACTAGCCTTATTTTCTTTCATGATAATGTTAAATGCTTTTTGTAGTACCTCTTTGTCTTCTTCTGTAAGTTGTGTTTTAGAGGAGGATAATATTTTTTGAGCTTGCTCTAGTGTATTAATTTCATTTTTGTTTTTTGTTCTTTTTAAGCTTTCTTCTATTCTAGATAATAATTTTTGGATATCAGAGTTGACAATCTGATTGGCTTCTTGTGAACCTTTTGAATGGAGGCTGTTTTGTAACATAATATTGGGACTTTCTTCTATGGAATTAGAATACTTGATTAAACCTTCTAGAGGTATTTCACTATTACTACCCTTTCTTTCTTTTATAATAATGCTAAAAGCTTTTTGTAATACCTCTATGTCATCATCTGTAAACTCCGTTTTAGAGGAGGATAATATTTTTTGAGCTTGAATTAATAATTCCTTTTCATTGATGTCTTTAGTGTTTTTAGTAAAAGTTTCTATGAGTAAGAGTAATTGATCGACGTTCAATTGAATCTTTTTGTTTTTTTTAGTGTTTGAAATTATTAAATCTTTCGAATCAATCGTATTCAGTGTGATCGATGACTTATTATTTGTTTTTTCGTCGGTTTTAATTAAAAGTTTGATAGAATCGTTGTTTTTATCATTATTTATCACTTCTTTTTCAGGCATAGGAGAGTTTTTAAAACCAAGACTTTCTTCTTCTATGTTGCTAAAAATATCTTGAAGTTTTTGATCGAAGGATTCTATTTTAGCATTAGAGGCATTCGCAGTAAAATGATTAATGTTTTTTGATTTAGGTAAATTTGTTATAAGATCAGTTAAGGCAATATTCAAAATTATTCGCTCCTTTTTTCTCCCGTTTTGGCAATTACTTCAGCAGCTTTTTGTGGGTTAACAAGCGCAAGGGCTTGCAGTATTTCAGCGGCTGATTTTGATTCAAGGGTTGCAAGTGCATCAACTAGTAATTCCACACTTACTTCTTCTCTACTTAAAGCATTGGCAATTTGTTGAGGGGTTGATCTAGCGAGCCAATTGGCTAGGGTATTTATTCTTGTGTTGTAATCGTTGTATTGATCAATTTTTTGTTGATATTCTTGATTTAGCTTTTCTAATTCTTCTCTTTGAGCCATTAACTTTGTACTTTCTTGTGAAATTTGGTCTAAAAGTTTTTGTAATTCATTTTGTTCGGCAATTAATTTTTCTCTTTCGTCTAGTATAGCTTTGAGTTTGGTATCTAGCAATTCCTTTTGCAAATAGAAAGGATCTGAAATCTCTAGATATTCATAATTAGATAAATTTCTTAATCCCGGTATAAAATCGATTAAATATGCCATATAACTTCTCCAACTATTTTGAAGATTCAAATTGAGGTACGAAAGCCTATTATATTCAAAGTAGATGTAGCCAACTCCAAGCAGGAAAATAGCCACAATCAAGGAAATTAGTATAATCCTTAAAAATCTTTTTCCCGATCTTTTTTTTGGTTTTTCCTTTTGTTTATTTTGCATGGAAAATTTCCTCCTTTACACTAATATTTTTCTTTATAATGATGAGATGTTCCTAAACGCTTCGGGGTGAAACCCCTAAGAACCTAAAAAACAGTGAAATATAACCATTAAGCTCATCTTTTGCACAGATCAGCAAAAAGTATTTTAGCGCCCCTTCGCCCCGC
>NZ_AZRM01000039.1 GCF_002895605.1 Petrotoga miotherma DSM 10691 | reverse complement strand
GGGCTTCGCCCTGTGACCCTTTTAAAATTAAAAGCTTATATTGGAAAATTATTTAATTTCTAAAAGTTGTTTGTTAGCGCCCCTTTGCCTCAATCCCCATCCATAAGAACAAATATGAAAAAAATTTCATTACTAAGGGTCATTATTATTTTACCGTATTATTTTAAAATTTACAAATCTTTATTTGCAAAAAATAATTTCGTTGAATAACGAAGGTAATATTGTGTTATAATTTAAAAAGCTAGTTTGAGGAGGTAAAAAACGATAAAAGCACATTTTGACAAAGACCTTAGATCTTTAATTGAGAAATCAGATTACACTAAAAAACAAATAGCAGATAATTTAAAAATACCTGTATCCACCTTAGAAAATCTTATGAATGGAGAATTCGATTACTTCTCCAATGTTTCTTTGATAGATATAGCGAAAAGATTGAGTTCTATGTTAGGTGAAGAGATAAATGTAATTTTTGAAGATGAAGAGTTAAAAGAAGAAGTTAAGCTAAAAACGAAAGATACAACACATAACAAACTTAGAATATTTCAATTTTTGATGGTAGCGTTCTTGATCGTTAACTTAATTTTTCTGTATTTTCTAATTCAAGATTTAAGGTTTTACAACAGTATACTGCGAAGAAATATATACACACTAAATATTATCAATAGAGGAACTTCTGAAATATATGTAAACGAAACTGTGATTCCGCCAAGCCAAGATATTCAAATCCAACTGGCTTTTGGAGAAAATTTAGAGATTCATGGTAATCAAGGTGAAACTATTATTGAAACACCACTTGTTAAATATACTGTAAAACTAGAGGATTTTGAGGTGAGCTTGTCATATGGGAATGACTAAAGCACCAAATCTTGTAAATTATTTGGCGCATATATTTACTGCTGGAGATTCTGATTTATGGCTTTATAAAATGAGTTTGAAAGAGTTGCTCGAAAAACATTTTGGACCTATCGACTATATTTCGTCTTTATTGGATTTTCAGCGATTTACCAATTATTATAATGAAGAAATGGGTAAAAATATACGAATTGAATCAAGGTTGGTGAGTTTTAAATATCTAAGTTCTCCCGGTTTTTTGCCGGACGCGAAATTGATAACGAATGAGATTGAGAATAACTTTTCGGTTGATGGTAAAAGAAAAGTAAATATAGACATCGGCTATCTTCACCACACTCAATTTGTTTTAGCGAGCACAAAACACTGGGGCAATAGGATTTATATTGGCAAAGGTATATATGCTGAAATTACCTTAATGTACAATTTTGGGCAATGGGAACCTCTCAAATACACTTACGCTAATTTTAAAGATCCTGAATATTTAAATGAGTTAGATGCAATCAGAGATATTTATCTGAAGAAAAGAAAAAATTATATATCGTAATGTGCTTATTAATTTCTATAAATGGATGGTGAAAATATTGTTGTCACAAGGTGGTTGGTTGTCACTAATATATCTAGTTTTATTTCTGTTATTGGCTCATTTTTCTCCTTTTATTATTGCAGCGTTGATTTTGGGTGTCTTTTTGTCTATGCTTATAGAAGCGCCACAAAATTTATTTTCAAAGGTTATGAATTCTAAATTATCTGCCGTTTTATCTCACATACTTGTCTTAGGGTTAGTCTTATACGCAGCTATCACATTTTTCCCTGTTGTTATTAATGAAGGCAGGCAACTATTTTCTATGCTTTCTTCTTTAACGATCCCTCAAGAAGAAGCACTGGCTCAACTACCTGAATGGTTGGTAACATTTATCAACGATTTGAACAAAAATCTTTCTGATTTTGCTTTAGGTTTGATGAACCAGCTTTTATCATCTATTCCAAATTTGATAACTTCGGCTATTGTTTTGGTGGTAACAACTACGGCAATAGGTTCTTTAAAAACAATAACGAAGAATAATTTATGGAAACTTTACCCCGTAAATGACAGAGAAAAAGGTTTGAAGTTTATAAAAGATACTTACTCACAATTTGAAAGATTTGTACATGGCCAATTTTTGACAGCTATAATGGTAGGAACTTTCATTGGGTTAACGTCTTTCATCTTTCGTATACCGAGTGCGTTCTTTTTAGGCATCCTAGCTTGGATCACCGATTTTATACCGTATTTAGGAGTAGTTATTTCGGCAGTTCCTTTATTGATGTTAGCTTTCACAGAAAACGGGCTAATCGGTTTAATAATAGGTATAATAATTTTAACCGCTGCCAATCAGTTGGAAATGTGGTTCTTACATCCAAAAATTCAAAGTAATGCCCTCAATTTGCATTGGTTTGTAATAATAATATCTATACTTTTATTTGGTGAGTTATTTAGTTTTTTAGGCATTCTTATCGCCCTTCCGATAGTTGTTTATCTTAGGAACTTTTGGGAATATTTTGTGTTAAAAATCAAGTGATTTAAATGAAAAGATTTTATCTTTTTTTAATAAACATTTTGTTGACAATATTTAGTTTCTCAGCTGCCAATCTGCTAACAGAAAATGATCCCGAATACTATTTTAAAAAGTTAGGGGAAGTCTATTTAAAATACCCAATTTATGGAGATTTAAAAAGCACTCCAGAAGGTTTTGAAAATCATATACACTTTTCAATGGATTTAAAATACGAAGATAGAATCATAGATAATTTTAACCTATCTGGAGGCTGGTATAGAAGCACAGATATAAACGAAGTCTTATTCAGGGATTTTGTTGTAGAAAACGGGAATTTATTCACGTTCGGAATCAAAAACTATTATAGCGATTATTTTTATGCCCAGTTCATCGCTGATTTCAGGTTAAGTGATACCTCTTATTTTACTTACGAAAATTACAGTCTTTTCAACCTTCCGTCTTTGGTTTATATCTCTTTAGATTTTCCCACTTATTCTTATTTATCTTATAATAAAGAAGATCTTAGTTTTTTGGTGGGAAGAGTCCCTCTTTCATATGGTCCTATGAAATACAATCTCGTCTTATCTGATAACTCTCCTTATTATGATACCTTGGCTATTTCTTATTCTTTTAATGATAAACTAGATTACGATTTCTCTGTTTTATCCATGGTGCCAATGCTTTCAAAAGAAGAGTATGCTACCATGGAAGACGAGTTTATTGCCTTTAGAAATGCTTTTTATAATGGTTTAAATTATAATCCAAATGAAAAACTTTATTTGGGAATAAGCTCATTGAATCAGGTGGCGGGAGAGCTACCTAATCTTGTAAATATGTTTATAATATCCGACGTGGGTGTATATGGTGGGTACATGAAGATTATCCCTTTTTGGGATATAAGTATAGATACTGAATATGCGTTTAATTATGACACAAATAGCAGTGGTTATGGTTTAGGACTTTCAAAGACCTTTGATTTTGAAGGTGCCAAATTTAGAATTGGTGTTGAAAGATACGAAATACAAGATAACTTTTTTTCAAGCGATTATCCATACGATAATTTATACTACAGAACCATCGCTTTATCTTCCGAACCTGGTGCCAGAATTTTTTTTGACTATCCTTTCGGTTTCAAGTATGGGGAAGATTCCAAAATTAATAGTGTTGATTTAACCTTAGCCTTAGA
The DNA here is from genome assembly GCF_002895605.1 of Petrotoga miotherma DSM 10691. Taxonomy (GTDB): domain Bacteria; phylum Thermotogota; class Thermotogae; order Petrotogales; family Petrotogaceae; genus Petrotoga; species Petrotoga miotherma. The sequence goes on along the minus strand of NZ_AZRM01000039.1, from coordinate 19,971 downwards.
AAAAGGTTATTTCAATTACATCTGGGATTATGGAGCGAACTCAAAAGGTATGATCGATAGCAATATTTTCAGTTTCTTATTCAATACAAAGATGGGAGATTTTGAGATGAAATGGAAATCTTTGAAAAATGGTGAGGAAGAATTTGAGACATTTTTAATATCTTATTTATTCGAGGTGAACTTTTTATTGCCATGAAAAAAGTTGAGTTGTTGTCCCCCGCAGGGAACTTTGAAAAATTGGAAACTGTTTATCACTATGGCGCCGATGCCGCATACATTGGTGGAAAAATTCTAAATTTAAGGGCATTTTCCAAGAATTTTGAAGATGAAGAATTGGAAAAGGCGGTAAAATTGGCCAGAAAATTACAAAAGAAGCTCTTTGTAACACTCAATGCAATACCCCACAATTCTGAATTGGAACTCTTACCTGATTGTATAAATTATTTGGAAAGATTAGAAGTGGACGGGGTAATAGTTGCGGATTTGGGTGTGTTTAATCTTGTGAAAAGAAACTCAAACTTACCTTTGATCGTAAGTACTCAGGCAAGTAACACCAATTGGGCTAGTGTTTCCATGTGGAGAGATTTAGGAGCAAAGAGGGTCATATTGGCAAGAGAACTTTCATTAAAAGAAATATCGGAAATCAGAGAAAAAGTCCCAGATATAGAAATTGAAGTATTCATACATGGAGCGATGTGTGTATCTGTTTCAGGCAGATGTCTATTAAGTAATTACTTAACGGGACGAGATGCCAACAGGGGGCAATGTACACAGCCCTGTAGATGGAAATACTATCTAATGGAAGAAAAAAGACCTGGGGAGTATTTTCCTGTGTTTGAAGATGAAAGAGGAACTTACATTATGAATTCTAAAGACCTTTGCACTATCGATTTTCTTGACAAAATAATTGAAACCGGCGTTGATAGTTTAAAGATAGAAGGAAGGATGAAAAGTAGTTATTATGCAGGAGTAACAACTAAAGTATACAGGCAAGCAATAGATAATTACTACAACAAAGAATACACTAAAGAACTTATCGATAGTTTAAAAAAAGAACTCGAAAGTGTTAGTCACAGAGAGTACACATCAGGTTTTTATTTTCATAAACCGGATGAAAACTCCCAAAATTATAAGACTTCGTCCTACATTAGAAATTACAAATTTGTGGGGAAAATTATAGAAAAGATATCTGAAGATCAATATGTTGTTGATGTCAGGAATAAGATAGAAAAGGGTGAAGAATTAGAGATTATAACCAAAAAAGGCGAAAATACTAAAATATTATTGGATCAAATAGTAAATCTTGAAGATGGTAGTTTAATAGATAGTGCTAATCCAAATCAAAAAATTATTTTGAAGGAGTATAATTCCCTGGACGTCGGTGATTTAATCCGAGTTCCTGACAAAGGAGGCAATAAACACATTGATTGAATTGATCGATCTTACAAAGCGTTTTTCTGAAAATGTGGTGGCGGTGGATTATGTAAACTTGGAAATAGAAGATGGGAAAATTTTCGGGTTTTTAGGGCCTAACGGTGCAGGAAAAACAACCACTATAAACATGATTACTGGTTTGTACAAACCAACTTCTGGAAGAATTATTTATGATGGGATAGATTTTCAAAAAGAACCAATAAGGATAAAAAAGTTGATAGGTTTTGTCCCCGATGAACCATTTCTTTTTGAAAAGATAACCGGAATATCTTACCTAAATTTTATAAGTGATGTGTTTGAGGTTCCGCTTGATGAACGCAAAAAAAGAGGGGAGTGGTTGATAAAAACCTTTAAGCTCGAAAGCTCTATTAGCAACCCTATTTCTACTTACTCCCATGGGATGAAACAGAAATTAGCTCTGATTGCTGCGTTGATTCACAACCCAAAGTTCTGGATTCTCGACGAACCAATTGTTGGGCTTGATCCTGAATCAGCTTTTATTCTGAAAAATCTTATGAAAAAACATGTGGAAGCAGGGAATATAGTATTTTTTTCCACACATATTATGGAAATTGCAGAAAAGGTTTGTGATGAAATAGCCATAATTGGTAAGGGAAGAATAATCTTTGAAGGTTCTATTAACGATCTAAGAAAGCTCAAAGGGGATAAAAGTTTGGAACAAATATTCTTAGAGGTGACAAATAGTGAAAGTGAAAAGATTGATTTCTCTTATCTTGATTAAATTAGATCAGCACTATGGAATTTCCAAAACTAAATACTCCATAAAAAGGAATAAAAGTGATTTAATTACTTTTATAGTCCTTTTTTGCGTCTTTGTACTAATGGTTGTTGCATATTCACCTCTATACCTTAACATGCTTAAAACTACTTTGGAGACTTACACAATCTTGAATATACAGTCATTATTTCTGGCAAACTTTTTTGTCTTAGCTGGCTTTTTTGGCTTCTTCTTAGGTGCTTTTCTGCTGATTGGAGAATTATTTATCAATAAAGATATGAAGCTTTTATTAACCTTACCTTTGAAACCTTATGAAGTTATTTTAGGGAAATTATCTGTGATTTTATCAGATCAAATGTTTATTTCATTGATATTATTGCTGCCTTCTTTGATTTATTTTGGGGTTTATACTAAACAAGGTTTTTTATATTATTTAATATTCATAATTGTTTTTCTTTTTTCGCAAGTATTTCCAATGACCTTGGTTTTATTGTATGCGTTGTTGACTTCAAAACTATTTAAAAAATCTAATAGGCGAGAGCTCCTCTTGTATTTATCAACAATTTTTCTTATGGTTATCTTTGGTTTATATTTGTTTTTATCAGGGTCAAATTTTTCAATAAATATGCAAAATAGCAACGAAATACCTAATATTTCTATCAATTCTGATAGCATCATTACTAAGTTAGCAAGGATTTATCCCCCTGCTTTTTTAGCCGTAAAATCTTTAACTAGTAGCATTTTTTTAAATTTAGCATGGCTTTTATTGTTCCTGGGCTTTCATTTATCCCTATTAATTTTAACGTTGTATGTTGGTGAAAAATTATATTATTCTAATTATTCTTCTCTGATAGAATCAAAGCCTTTACTTAGAAAATCTAAAACTCAAGGAACTTATAACTTCTTCACGAAAGAATCTACGGTAGACAAAGCTCTATTGAAAAGAGAGTGGCTGTATTTTTTGAAAACACCTTCATTTTCAGTCAATGGATTTAGTAATGTTTTGGCTTTTCCAATAATATTGATAGTCTTTGGTATTATATTCAATAATGTGGAATTAGGGTTAAGTAATGAAATAATAAGTACGATATTACAATACAAATTATTTATTGTTGGTTTTGTTGCAACTTTAGCCTCGTCTATAAATGGTCTTTCTTGCTCATGTTTTTCAAGGGAAGGAGGGTTGATAAAAGAACTGAAAATACTACCTGTGAATGTGGATCAAATTTTAAGGGCCAAAATTAAACATATTGTACAAATAAGCTCATTAGGTTTTGTTTCTGGTTTAATTATTGGGACATTGCTTTTTAAACTAAATCTTTATGAATTTTGCGGAGCCATGATCTTATCGATTATTTTTAATTTGTTTCTAAATATAATTCAAATGATTATTGATGCTTCAAAACCATACTTAAACTGGGATAATCCACAGAAGGCGATGAAACAAAATATAAATGGTTTGCTTGCTATATTGTTGGTTTTTGGAGTTGTAGGAATCGTAGGGTTCTTGATATATAAATTGGTTCCTCTGTTCGATCAATATATTATTTTAATCTCTCTAAACTTCATATTCTTGATTTTTAGCTTAATACTATGGAGATATTTAAAAAGAAAAACCGTTCAGCTTCTAAGTAGAGAATTATAATAGTAATTGTTTTTAAAAAAACTGCAAGAGGTGATGTATGTGAAGAAGTTTTTTGTTTTAATTTTACCGGTTATGTTTAGCTTTATGCTGGCTTTTTCAGAAAGTTATCAGTATTATATTTATCAAAACGATGCAGAGATTGGAAATATTATCGTGGAGTTTGATGTAGCTAATTGTTTGGGAAAAACTACCTCTATTTTAAATATAGGGGAAAACACCCTAAAATTTGTTTCAGAAACAAAATATGATGATTCTTGGACATTTCAAGAATATTCACTAGAGATTTTTGTTGACAATCAAAAGCAAGGAACTTTGGTAAGTACTTACAACGGGAAAAAGGTCACAAATCAATTCAACGGTATAAATTTAAAAAATTATAACGTAGAAAACGTAATTATTTTAGATAATAACTTCATTTTAGACCATATATTCGCCCTTTATTATAAAAATTTGCCCGAAGGTAAATATTCAGCATTTGTTCCTCAATTGTCTCTAAACCAGACAACCTGGAACAATGCAATTTTAGACGTGGAAATTGAGTATAAAGATCCTCAAAATTTGGTAATTTTGTCTTCAGGTTTAGCACAGAATGTAGCCCTTCAAGACGGTAAAATCACCAAGGTTGAGATACCTTCTCAATCAATTGAAGTAACAATGCACAAGAAAGAGCAAAAAGCGAAAAATTACGTTGAAAAAGAAATTATTTTTGACAGTTTCGATGGCTTTAAATTGGAAGGTTCTCTGATGATTCCAAAAGAAGTTGATAAAAATAAGAAGTCATTCGGTATTGTCTTGGTACATGGTTCAGGCCCACTTGACAGAAATGAAACTATTGGAACGCTTACACCTTTTTTGCACCTTTCAGAAGGCCTAGTTGAAGAAGGATATATAGTTTTAAAATATGACAAAAGAAATTTCACCATGGCAAAAAACGGACAAAATTTTTCAAAGGTTATGCCGGAGGCGTTTATCAAAGACGCACAAGTAGCTATAAGATACTTAAAAACCCTACCAGAAGTTGATAAAGAAAAAATAATCGTTATTGGTCATAGTCAAGGAGCTTCTTTTTTACCTTATATAATTGAAGGAGAAGAAGTATTTGCTGCTGTTACTCTTTCTCCAGCTTTGCTAGAGATTACAGATCAAATAGTTTACCAAGTAGAATATCAAATAAATTATTATAAAAAGCTTAATACTGACAATTCATTAGATAGTGTTATAAAAAAGTTAGAAGACGTTTTAACAGAGGCAAAAAAAGTAAATGAAAGTATGAAAAAAGGAGAAATAGACCCAAACGAGCTATATTTAGATTATTATAGTGGAGAATTTTTAATTCGATGGAGTGAGCTTAGTCGAAATATGGTAGAAAAGTTTGTGAATATGAATGTTCCGTTATTAATAATCAATGGCACACAAGATTTGAAGACGCCCTACGAGCTCTTAAAAGAATATGAAAAAGAATTGAAAAAGAAAAATGATTTAGAAATAGTTTACATAGAGAATATGGCTCACGAGCTTGTCAACTTTCAAACATTAAAATTTGAAGATAAAGTAGTCGATCAAATCGCACTTTGGTTGGAAAGCCAGGGACTTTGATCAAAACCCCATTATCGCTGTTACAACAAATACAATTATGAAAGAAATAAGAGTTGTCAGACTCACGAAACTGCTAGCGAGTTCGGAGTCATAGTTGTTTTTTACCGAATAAACGATCGCCATCATTGCACTTGGTAGCAATGGGGAAAGAAAAAGAGAAATTCTTTGCAGTTCTGTACTTACAGGGATTAGTAAAGTGAATAACGAAACTACAAGCCCCAATAAATACTTTGTGGTTACAGAAATCGTTAAGATCCTTCTGTGAGCTTTTAGAGATACTATATTGAAATAAAAACCTACTAAAAACATTATCAAAAAATTATTGGCATCTTTTATAACCATCATAGGTGAAAGTACGAATTCAGGTAAATTAACGCCGTTTAGGAGAAATGCCAAAATTAAAGCTATAAAAGGAGGAAATTCAAACAGATCTACAATGTGAAACTTGCCTCCTTTTCCTTCAGCAACAGACTTGCCAACTCCAAATACGATAAAACTGTTTCCTAAGTCGTAAAGTGCAAAGTAAGTTATGGATTCAATCCCCCATAACATTTCTGCCAAAGGGTACATGAAAAGGCCAATATTCAATCCACAAAAAGCTAATAATATTACTGTACTTATTCTTACATCTTCGATTTTTAAAGTTCTTAATAAAAATTTTCCACCCCAAAAGATCAGCAACCCACCTAAAAAACCTATTAAAACAAAAAATAATTTAGATAAATCTATTTGAGACGAAGTTATACCTATAAATACAGTCATGGGAAGTGTAAAATTGATTATCAAAGTTGTTAGAATATCACCTGTGTTTTTAGGTAAAAATCTTTTAGATATGTTTCCTATGGTTGCTATTATTACGAAGTTTATAAGTGCTGTCAATGACTTACTCCCCTTTTATTGCTAAAAATATCTATTTTAGGAATTCTAACGGTAGTTCCATTCTCACAGTTTTTAAAGGATCAACCACTTGGCAAATTTGAAGATTTCCAATAGCGCTAAGCAAGAATATAGCTTTTTCTTTACTCAGTTTATATTCTTGGTTCAAAAAATGTACCATGTTTTTTGTGGCTGTAAGCGAAGCTTCATCTAAAGATGGTTTTGAAGCTAACGTATAAATGTTTTTTTCAGTTTTCACCATAGGCAATTTCCAATCCTTGTCTTTTATTATATTGAATGAAACGGATACTTCAGCCGGAATTTCGACACCTGTTACGCAAACTTCTCCATCGCCCATAGCGGCATGTAAATCGCCTAAAGCAAATAAAGCTCCTTCAACATGTACAGGTAGGTACACGGTAGTTCCTTCTCCAATGATATTACAATCCATGTTTCCACCATGCTCTCCAGGTGTACCACAAGGGATACTTCCTTCTTTAGGAGCGGTACCAATAACCCCTATCATAGATTTTAAAGGGATTTCGTAGTCGTATAGAAAAGCTTTGTTTTCCTTTATTGGCACTATTTTTATAAAACTTCGTTCAAAAGCATCCCCTAAAACTCCCATATCTTTGCCCGTCAACATTACACCGTAATCTCGAGTTATTTTTATATTTTCTATATTAACTTCTAAAATGTCTCCCTCTTTTGCCCCTTCAATGAAAAGAGGACCTGTAGCTGGATTAACTTTTTCCCAGTTTATTGACTCGAAAGGCTGGTTCTCAGATCTTATTTCATCACTTAAAGCATCTTTTGTCTCTATGCAGATTTTTTCTTTGGGTTTAACTTTAGCTATAGGAATATTTGTTTTAGAAAAATTAAATATAGAGTTTTCTTTTTTAATTTTTATCAACATTAATCACCTCTTTTGGTTTTTTCTGTAAATAAAAGGAATACTTTTTGAAAATTTTGTTTTATCTTTATTTATAATTAAAAAGACTATAATATAATCAATGTATATTTTATCATACAAATTTTAATTATCTATAATTATAAAGTTTGATTTAAAAAAGGTCAAAGCAAATATTTTTTTAAGAGGAGAGGTCATAGTGGAAAATGGCGAAAAGGCAATAGAAGAATTATTGGATATGTATGAATCTGGCTCAGAGATGTATACAGGAGCAATAATGCGAATAGATCTGTCAAATGGTAAGATCGTATATTCAGAAAATCTAAAACAAATAACTGGTGTTGGGAAAAACGAACTTCCCAATAATCTAGATGAATTATTAGCTCTTATAAAAGAAGAAGATGTCCAAAAGATTACCGATAAAGTTTATAACAGTGAATACGAGGCTGAGTGGACGTTGAAAGTTTCTTTGAAAAGGAATAAAGAAGGTTTTAATACTTTTGATTTAATAGGAAAGAAAAAAAGAAAGTGTGATAAAGATGTTTTATATCTTTTGGTTCGTAATCCTGATCAAAATTTTGGATTGATGAGCCCAGATATATTTTTCCCAAAAGAGATGTTTGACAATTCACCTCAGGCTATAATTATAACTGATAAAAATAACAAAGTAGTAAGGGTAAACAAAGCTTTTTTAGAAATGACTGGCTATACTTTTGATGAGGTTGTGGGGCAAAATCCTCACTTTTGGGCTTCAAATATGCATGATAAAAATTTTTATGAGCGAATGTGGTACGAACTTAAATCAAAAGGGTTTTGGAGCGGTAGAATAATAGATAGGAAAAAGAATGGTGAAATCATATTCTTGTATTCAAATTTCTTTGAAATTAAAGGATACAACAACAAAGTAATAGGGTATATGGCTATAAATACGGATATTACTAACAGTGTTAAAAAAGAAGAAGAAATAACGAGAGTGCTGAAACATGATTCTTTAACAGGTTTACCAAACATGAAAGGTTTATCCGAAAGAATAGATGATGTTCTGCAAAAAAATACAGAAGAAAAGAAATTTGCAATTTTAATAGTGAAAGTTGATGAATTACATGAATTAATTGATTTTTATGGTTTGAAAACGATGAATCGAGTTATAAAAGAGGTAGCAAAGGAAATTACCGAAGTGGTTCGTAAACAATACTTTGCCTCAACAATCTCTAAAGATGAATTTGCTTTGTTTGGTTGTTTTGAAGGTATAGAAGAATTAGAAAGTCTCGCGACCAACCTTTTAAATAAGTTATTAACACCTGTTCAAATATTTGGCGAAAGAATTTTTTTGAAAATAAAGATAGGTATAAGTAACTATCCAGTGGATTCAACAAATCCTGAAGATTTAATAAATCAGGCGGAAATGGCTTTAAAAAATTCATTGAGACAATCTATCAATTTTTATTCACCCGAATTATCGAAAATTTTTGGGTTTGAAAAGAAAATGGAAGATGAGATAAATTTGGCATTAGAAAATAATGGACTATTGATGTACTTTCAGCCTCAAATAGACACAAAAGCGATGAATATAATAGGTGCTGAAGCTTTAATTAGGCTAAAAGAAGCCAATGGTTCCGTTTTGCCTCCAAACGTATTTTTAGGTATTGCTAAAAAGAATGCGTTCATGGATAAGATCGATCAATTTGTTTTAGAGGAAACGATAAAGAGTGCAAGGGTTATAAACGAATCATTAAATAAAAACATAAGGATTTTTTTCAACGTCTCAAAATCATTTTTTGAAAGAGAGGATTTTATATATAACATCGAAATTATGTTACATAAATATAATTTAAATCCCTTTTATTTAGGAATTGAGCTCACAGAAGATTTATTCATTGAAGATTTTTATTTGGCTCAGAAAAAAATAGAAGCTTTGAAAGAAATAGGATTAAAGATTGCCCTCGATGATTTTGGAACAGGATTTTCTTCTCTTTCCTATTTAAATAAATTGGATGTTGATAAGATAAAAATAGATAAAAGTTTTATTGATAATATTTTACATGACGAGACGTCCCAAAGATTAGTATCAAGTATCATTTCAATGTCTAAAAGCTTAGGATTTGAAGTTATTGCAGAAGGTGTAGAAAATAAAGAACAGTTATTATTTCTTCAAAAGGAAGGGTGCTACGAGGTACAAGGTTATTATTTTAGTAAGCCCTTACCCTTTGATCAGTTCAAACTTTTTCTGAAAAAACAAAAAATTATGATATAAACGGGAGAGAGAAATGACAACAACAATCGAAGAAAAAATAGATTCTATAAAAAAGGAAATGAAAGAGATAATAGGTAACAAACATTTGTATATAGCTTTTTCTGGAGGTATGGACAGTACTGTTGTAGCTCTACTTGCAAAAGATATTTTGCCTAAAAGTAAGATTACTTTGGTGAACGTTTGTTTTGGTGGTTATTCTTACTCAAAAGGATTAGAGGCTGTTTTAACTTTATCCAAACAGTTGGGTTTAAAATTGTTTTTTTCACGAGGCGAAGAAGAACAGGAAGAGATAATGTACCATGGACCAAATTGTAATCAATGTACAAGGATTGTAAAAATCGGAAAGGTAAAGCAGTTTTCTTATAAGGGGATAGTTGCTTCAGGTGCAAACTTATCTGATTCATGGGGTAATACTGGGATTAAGTTTTTTGACGGGATATACTCACCCCTTTTAAATTTGAACAAAGAAGAAATCCATGAGATTTTAGAGTACTATAATATAACGATTCCAAAAATTGGGGAGAATAAAATACGAGAGGGATGTAAGTACAAGCATTTATTAAAAATGTCTGTAAACAGAGATTATCATTCAAGAGCAGATATCATTGCCAACGAAGTGATTCACGATGTGCTTGATTTTTACGATGTTCAAAGAGAGATCGCAAACGTTAAAATCATCGGCCCTCTTTCAAAGAACATTGCTCTGATTAATGTTAAGCCTTTACCCTCTAAAGTAATTTTAGAAGAGATAAAACATCTCCTTCAGAATGAAGAAACAATAGATTTTGTTGATATAGTAGATACTGCTTTAAAACTCAAGATTTTGGTAAATCCAGGTATATATAACAACGAAGAGTCGAAATACTGGATATTAAATGGGAGATTGGCTCCGGAATTTGCTATGCCCATAACCGCTGAATGGATAAAAAGCTCAAACTACAAACTCTGGACTTTCGCTGTAGTAGATTATAAAAAATTATAAAAAATCACAATTCTATCCAAAGGGTTAGAATAGTGATATAATGTTAGGGTAAAAAGATTTATACTGTAATTACTATTTGAGGGAGATAGTATGGTGTATATAATTATTTCTATTGTACTGTTGTTGATATTGGTCTATGTTTTTTATACGGGGATAAAAACCGCTATCTATGTTCGAAGAATTGTTAATGAAAAAGATAAACCACCTGCTTTCACTCCTCCAAGTCCGAAAAAGGTTATAAAGGAACGCTTTAAAAGTTCTCTTTTTGAAACGGCTATTACCTGTTTAGAAAATGAAGTTGAAAAGGATTGTGCATTTGAAGATATCATTAAAAAGTTAACACTCTTTTTAAAAGCCGACTCTTGGAGTTTCTTAATAACCCCTCCTGATGATGTATGGAGATTTTTATTTTGGTCAAAGAATTTAGACTTTCTTCCTTTGGAGGAAGTAGCCTCAGAAATACAAATTAATGGGGAACATATTAAAAAAGTATTAGATACTAAAAAAATATTTTTCATAAAGGACACTAAAAAGAATAGCCTGTGGAATCAAAAACATAGCTTGTCTAAGTCCTGGTTGGGTATACCGATTATGGTAAAAAATGAAATAATAGGAGTTTTGAATGTTGATTGGTTCCAGCAAGTAAAGGTATCACCATTTGAAAAAGAATTAATAAATTACTTTTTAGAAGATGTAGATAGAGTTTTAAAAACTGTTTTTTCTTTGAATGAACTGTTTTTAAGTTCAGATTTAGATATATTAACCCAGGCATACAATAGGAAAGCCCTTGAAAAATATATTTCTCAACATAAATCTGATAGTTCAAAAAAGGCGGTTATTTTTCTGGACTATGACAATTTTAAAAAGATTAACGATAATTTTGGTCACACCGTAGGGGATCAAGCTTTAAAAGTTCTTACAAAGAGAATTCAAAATTCTATTAAATCTGATGATTTAATCTTTAGGTACGGAGGAGACGAATTTGTTATAATAATAAATGAAATAACTGAGAACAATAGTATTGACATAATAATACAACGGATCAAATCAACTGTTAAAACCCCAATAACAATTAAAGATACATTGATAATATCTTCTATAAGTATAGGCTACTGTCTTGTTCCTCAAGAAGCTCCTGATATTGAGAAAGCCATTGAAATAGCCGATAAAAAAATGTATTTGCAAAAAGAAATACATTAATTAATATTAAGGGGGTATTACTAATGGGTATATGGTTGATCTTTTTATTGGTTTTATCTGTTATTTTTATAATTTTTGCAACTGCAAGGTTAACGCTACACCCTTTCTTAGTTTTGCTTTTCACTGCGATTTTGTTCGGTATTTTTTCTGGAATGGGTTTGACAGAAATAGTCGATTCAATTACCGGTGGTTTTGGAGGAACGCTTGGAAGTATCGGAATAGTGATCGCTGCTGGTACGATAATCGGTACTTTCCTTGAAAAGTCTGGTGGCGCATTTAAGATGGCAGAAGCTACTTTAAAATTAACTGGAGAAAAAAGAGTTCCGTTGGCTATGGCTATAATAGGTTATATAGTTTCCATCCCTGTTTTTTGTGACTCTGGATATGTAATTCTTTCTCCATTAAACAGGGCTGTTACGAAGAGGGCAAAGTTCTCCCTTGCAACAACGGGTCTTGCCCTAAGTCTTGGATTATACGCTACACATACGATGGTTCCACCCACACCAGGACCCATAGCTGCTGCTGGTATCTTAGGTGCAGATTTGGGGATGGTTATATTGATTGGATTGATAGTTTCTGTTCCCGCTATGCTCATAGGTGTACTATACGCCAATATAATGGGCAATAGAATATATATTGAACCAGAACCCGAATTAAGTGATGCCGAGATCGAGGAAAGAACCAAGAAAGCTCCTTCAACTTTTAATTCTTTTATGCCTATAGTTGTTCCTATCATTTTGATACTTTTAAAATCAATTTCTGATTTCCCAACCAGACCTTTTGGGGACGGAGCTGTTAGAAGCTTTTTTGGGTTCATTGGTAATCCAGTAATCGCTCTTTTAATAGGAGTTTTAATAGCTTTCACTTTACCCAAAAAATTAGATAAAAAGATGCTTTCTTCAAGTGGTTGGGTAGGTGAAGGATTGTTGAATGCCGCATCTATTATTTTGATAACAGGGGCCGGTGGCGCATTTGGGAGGGTCTTACAAAATTCAGGAATTGCAGATGTATTGGGGGAAGGTTTAGCAACAGCTAATTTGGGTATTTGGCTACCTTTTATCGTGGCTGCAGCGATTAAATCAGCTCAAGGATCTTCAACTGTTGCTATAATAACTACTGCATCATTAATGGCTCCATTGATGAGCTCTCTAGGTTTAACTACACCTGCTGCAATAGCGTTGTCCGTGGTTGCCATTGGAGCTGGATCTATGGTGGTATCTCATGCTAACGATAGTTATTTCTGGGTTGTTTCACAATTTTCGAGAATGAGTGTCAATCAGGCTTATAAACTTCAAACGTTGGGAACTTTAGTGGAAGGAGTCACAGCGGCAATTATTATATGGATTATAAGTTTAATAATTTTGTAAGGAGTTGATCCGTTGAAAAATTTACGTGAAGATGCCTTTAAAATAATAAAAAGTTCAATAGATTTTGTTTTACCAGAAAAAGCTGTTCAACAAGAGCTTGAGATGATAGATTTACAAGATAATATTCACATAGTTGCTATAGGAAAAGCTGCTTGGAGGATGGCTAAAGCAGCAAAAGATTTTTTAAAGGATAAGGTAAAAGATGGAATAGTTATAACAAAGTATGGTCATTCTCAAGGTACAATAGAAAGCCTACAAATATATGAAGCGGGGCACCCTATACCAGATGAAAATACTATAAAATCTACAAAGAAAGCTATAGAATTGGTACAAAATTTAGGCCAAGGCGATGTTGTATTATTCCTTGTTTCTGGAGGAGGATCAGCCCTTTTTGAGCTTCCCGTCGAGGATGTCACTTTAGAAGACATAAAAAATGTAACAGACATGTTGTTAAAATCTGGAGCAAATATAGTGGAAATAAATACAGTTCGCAAACATCTCTCTCGAGTTAAGGGAGGGAATTTTGCAAAGTTAGTTGAACCTGCCAAAATATATTCTCTTGTTCTATCTGATGTGTTAGGGGATAGATTGGATAGTATAGCATCTGGTCCTGCATACCCTGATTCTACCACTACCGAAGATGTGGAAAAAATAATAAAAAAATATGACTTACAACTTTCAGAAAAGATCTTACGAGCTCTGAAAAATGAGACTCCAAAACATCTAGATAACGTTGAAACAAGGATTATTGGTAGTGTAACTAAGGTTTGTGAAAGTGCTGCCAAAATTGCTCAACATTTGGGATATAATACTATGATTTTAACCACCACCCTTGATTGTGAATCAAAAGAAGCAGGCTCATTTTTAGCTGCCATAGTTAGGGAGGAAAAAGAAAGAGAAGAACCGTTAAACATTCCTTGTGCAATAATTTTAGGAGGAGAAACGGTAGTTCATGTTAGAGGAAATGGTAAAGGAGGAAGGAATCAAGAACTGGTTTTATCCGCAGCTCGAGGTATTAAAGGATATCAAGAAGTTTTGATCGCTTCGGTAGGAACAGATGGAACAGATGGTCCAACTGATGCGGCCGGTGGAATAGTTGATGGAGAAACGGTCAACAGATTACAAGAGAAAGGAATAGATGTTGAAAATGCATTGAATAACAACGACTCATATCATGCCCTACAAAGTGTTGACGGTCTAGTTATAACAGGTCCTACCGGCACAAATGTAAATGATTTAACTTTTATACTCTGTAATTGAATAGTCAATGTCTCAATTTCTTAATAAACTCGTACGTTAATCTGGCGGTGATGCCCCAAACAATTCTATCTTCGTAAACATAAAAGTAAACAGGATATTTACCAACTCTCCAGTTATAATCTTTTCCATTAGGGATAAGATCATAAGGGAACCCTTCATCTGTTTCGTTTGTAAGATAAGTGTTATGCACTAAAGGTTCATGAGATAACAAGTATTCTAAAGGTACGGTGAATAATTCTTCCACTTCTTCATTAGGTTTTATTGTGTTAACGTTTGTATTCAAAAAACCCACATACGAATATATTAAATAATTAAAGGGAGTAAGGAGATAATCTCCTGCTCCCAATATTTCTATGTTATCTGGTTGCAAATTCAATTCTTCACAACTTTCTCTAATTGCTGCATTTTTTGGAGTTTCGTTGGCCTCAATTTCTCCTCCAGGGAAAGAAACTTCACCAGGTTGTCTCTCTAAAGTCTTTGATCTTAATTCGTATAAAAGATGTAAAGAGTTGTCTTTTTGTATCAAAGAAATCAACACAGAAAAACATTTTTCTACTCCTATAGGTTTTGGAGAATAATCTTTAAAAATTTCTTTAATTTTATCTAGATTCACATAATCACCTTATTTACCAAAATCTCTCAGAAAGTAATTTGGCAATAGCTTCCAAAAATGATCGATCGTCTTGATCAAAAGGGGCTTTTTCGTGACTATCAATATCTATTTCACCAACAATATTTCCTTTTTTATCAAATATGGGAACAACGATTTCCGCCTGTGTTTTTGGGCTGCATGAAAGATAGTTCTCTTCTTTGCTAACATCATCAACAACGAAGGTTGCTTTTGTGCTTGCCGCCTGTCCGCAGATTCCTTGTCCAAACTTTATTTTTGTGTGTTCTGTTGGCTCTCCAACAAAAGGTCCTAATACAAGCGAATTGTCTTCTCTCTCATCGACTAGATAAAAACCTACCCAATTATAATAAGGTATCCTTTCAGATAACAATTGAGAAATTAATGTTAAAATACTCTGCTTATCGTTATAATTTTTGTCACTGATAATCGTTTTTACCTTATCGTATAAAATCCAAAAGTCAGCTTTTTTCTTATTGGGTGTTGTAGAATTGATGAATTTCATTATTGCTTCTTCTATTAAGGTTTTTGGATCGATCTTATCCCTGTTGAAATAAAAATAAAGTATATCTACACCAATTATTGTTCCTTTGAATGATTCTAAAAATTCGTAAGGGCTATCACCCGTGAATACAGTTAAATAAACCGCATAATCTCCCCTGTCAACTTGAAACTTTTCAGAGGATTTTGTCAGGTCCTTGATGATATCGGCTTTTAAATCTTTTATAATTTCTTGCTTGTACCAAAAAGCCTTGTCAAGTTCCCTTCTTCCAATTTTTTTAAACTTTTCAACAATCTCATCATCTTTGATACCTTTTTTTTCTTGATAAAGATTTACAAAATTTAAAGTTCTCTTGTAATCTTGCCAAAATAAATCCCACTTTTCTTTTGGATAAGTCAATATTTCAAAAAAATAATCAGTAAAATCTCTAAAAACGCTTCTCATTAATACAAAGTGCCTCCTTATGATTTTCCGATAATTATTTAAATTATATCAAAATTGACTCATAAAATAAAAAACCACCTTTTCTGAAGAAACGGGTTTCCGCCTCTTAAGGAAAGGTGGATGGTGCCGAGGGCGGGACTTGAACCCGCACGGACTAAAAGCCCATAAGATCCTGAATCTTACGCGTCTACCAATTCCGCCACCTCGGCTTATTAACTGCTATTTGTTTAAATTATACCACTACAAAGGAATTTTGTGAATACCTTTCGGGATATTTAATAATGTAACTTAGCATAATTATATATTAACTAAATAAATGTTTGCACGTTACTTTTTGTGTATTAAATATTCAATTGTAAATTTATAATTCTTAAATTTGGGATTCTCTAAAAACCAAATATTTTAGAAATAAAATTGTTTTCAAAAATTAGATTTAGATTTTTAAAGGGTTACAGGACGGAGCTCACTCTAATAACTGTGGGTGGCCCTGCGGGGAGAAGGGGTAGAATCTTCTGCTCTTCCTTATGGGCGGGGAGCGGGGTGAAAGGGCGCTATATATAAAGTTTTAGAGTTTCTAAAGGCAACATAATCCAAAAAACTTAGGGAGGTTGGATAAATTGGAATTAACGCAACTCATAAGAGAAGCGGCAAAAACTCTTGAAACACCTTTTTTAGTGTTAGATACTAATTATGTAAAGGAAAATTATTACAAGCTCAAAAATTCAATCAACGATGTCGAAATTTTTTATGCGGTAAAAGCCAATTCTCATCCTAGTATACTTGAAACATTAAGAGATTTAGGAGCTTCTTTTGATGTTGCATCAAGAGGGGAAATAGAAAAATTAATGAAGTTGGGAATTTCTACAGATAAAATGAGTTTTGGAAATACTATAAAGAAAGAAAAAGATATAAAATTTGCATGGGATAATAATGTAGAATATTTTGCGGTAGATTCGGAGATGGAAGTTGAAAAGATTGCAAGAAACGCCCCGGGTGCAAAAGTATATGGAAGATTGTCAATGAGTTCCAACGATTCAGATTGGCCACTTTCGGGTAAATTTGGCACGGACGTAGATCATCTAATAGAAATCCTAAAATATGCAAAAAGAAAAGGTTTAATACCATATGGGGTGTCTTTCCACGTAGGCTCGCAATCATATAACAAATACAAGTGGAAGGAAGCAATTTTGAATGCCAGTGAGGTTTTTGAAAAACTTCACAAGCAAAAGATTGATTTAAAAATGCTGAATTTAGGCGGTGGTATTCCAGTAGAACATACAAAACCAGTGCCGGACGTAGAAGAAATTGGAGAAATAATAAATGAATCGATCAAAGAGTATCTTGGATGGGTGAAAGGGTTAAGAGTTTTATCTGAGCCGGGAAGGTCTATGGTTGGTAATGCAGGGATAATTGCCTCAAGAGTTCTTTTAAGGAGTAGAAAGGGTACACAAAACTGGGTGTTTTTAGATACCGGTGTTTTTCACGGTTTAATGGAAACCATTGAAAATTTCAGGTACGAAGTGCTGGTGGAAGGCAAAGAGTATTCCGAAACAACAACTATGACCTTAGCTGGTCCTACCTGCGACAGTGTAGATACTATCTATGATGAAATTGAATTGCCAATTAATATTGATTATAACGATATAGTATATTTTATAAATACTGGTGCTTACACCAATGAATATGCGACATCCTTTAACGGTATAGAACCACTTAAAGTATACACAGTCGAAGATTTAGAAGCTTTGTTGAAAGACAATATTGTATTTATGGAAGAAATACAAAGCTAATTGCGTAAATTTATTATAATAATATGATTATAAATAGATGCTGAAACGGCATCTATTTTTTAAAAATTAAATCCGATAAAATTAATCTAATTTAAATTAGTGCTTAATATACATTAGTTATAATACTATAGTGAAAGAAATTTCATAGTATAAAAATTTTTAAAGTTCCATCAGTGAAGTACTTTTGAAATAAAACGATTTTCAAAAATAAGATTTTTGATTTTAAGATGAGGAGGTGTTTAGGAATGAAATATTTATCTAATTTTATAAACAGAAGACTAAATCATTCACTAGAAGGCGAAACAATCGATGCTAGTAAGTTGGTAGATGATATGAAAAATGAAGTTTTGATCGAGGAGTCACTATTAGGCTATAATATTCATTGAAATTACTATAAATATCAAACCAAAATTAACTTAAGTGAGGCCTGGGTTTAAAGGCCTCGCTTGTTTAAATACAAGATCAATGTTTTCGAATAAAGGATTCAGACAAAATTATCAATTCACAATAATTTTCAAATAAGTTCATAAAAAAGAAATTGACAAAAGGTAGAGTGATGTGATAATATATACAACGCTGAAGGATGAAAGAGTTAATGAAGTTAGGGTTTTTATGCAAACGAAGTTCTTTTAAAAAAGAAGGAATTTGAATTTGTGGAGTTTGAGGGGTTCACCCCTCAATGCATGTTGGTCTTTGAAAAGTAGATAGAGGAGACTGAAGAGTTTAGGATGAAGGGTTTGATCCTGGCTCAGGGTAAACGCTGGCGGCGTGCGTAACACATGCAAGTCGAACGGGTTATACATCTTCGGATGTATAATCAGTGGCGAACGGGTGAGTAAAAGGTAGGGACCTACCCCGAGGACAGAGATAGCTACTGGAAACGGTAGGTAAACTCTGATAAGCCCGAGAGGGGAAAGTGGGAGTCAGCCTTGGGATGGACCTACTATCCATCAGGTAGTTGGTGAGGTAAAGGCTTACCAAGCCGATGACGGATAACCGGTGTGAGAGCATGGACGGTCACAAGGGCACTGAGACACGGGCCCTACTCCTACGGGAGGCAGCAGTGGGGAATATTGGACAATGGGCGAAAGCCTGATCCAGCGACGCCGCGTGAAGGAAGAAGTCCTTCGGGATGTAAACTTCTGAACTAATCGAATAAGAGGGTAGTGGACACACTACAGAAGAAGGTAGATTAGGAAAAGTCCCGGCTAACTACGTGCCAGCAGCCGCGGTAAGACGTAGGGGGCGAGCGTTGCCCGGAATCACTGGGTGTAAAGGGGACGTAGGCGGATGATCAAGTCATCTGTGAAAAGATTGCTCAACGATTGGCTTGCGGATGAAACTGGTCATCTTGGGCGTAGCAGAGGTAGACGGAATTACCTGAGTAGGGGTGAAATCCGCAGATACAGGTAAGAAGGCCGGTGAAGAAGTTGGTCTACTGGGCTACAGCTGACGCTGAGGTCCGAAAGCCAGGGGAGCGAACCGGATTAGATACCCGGGTAGTCCTGGCTGTAAACGATGCTCACTAGGTGTAGGGAGCGAAAGACTCTCTGTGCTGAAGCGAACGCGATAAGTGAGCCACCTGGGGAGTACGTCCGCAAGGATGAAACTCAAAGGAATTGACGGGGGTCCGCACAAGCGGTGGAGCATGTGGTTTAATTCGAAGCTAACCGAAGAACCTTACCAGGGATTGACATGTAACTGAAGGTAGAGAAATCTACTGGCCTGCCGTAAGGTGGGAGGTTACACAGGTGGTGCACGGTCGTCGTCAGCTCGTGCCGTGAGGTGTTGGGTTAAGTCCCACAACGAGCGCAACCCCTACAATTAGTTACCAGCAAGTAAAGTTGGGGACACTAATTGGACAGCCGCCGACGAGGCGGAGGAAGGAGGGGATGACGTCAGATAAGCGTGCCCCTTATACTCTGGGCGACACACGTGCTACAATGGGGAGGACAAAGGGAAGCGAAGCCGTAAGGTGGAGCGGATCCGGAAAAACTCTCCGTAATATGGATTGTAGGCTGAAACCCGCCTACATGAAGCTGGAATCGCTAGTAATCGCAGGTCAGCCAAACTGCGGTGAATACGTTCCCGGGCCTTGTACACACCGCCCGTCACGCCACCCGAGTTGGGAACACCTGAAGGCAGTACGGTAGGTACTGTTGAAGGTGGGCTTAGCGAGGGGGGCGAAGTCGTAACAAGGTAGGTGTACCGGAAGGTGCGCCTGGATCACCTCCTTTCTAAGGAGAATTGAAGAGTTTCTACCTCCTCTATCTACTTTTGAGAGAGTTGGGCTAGTAGCTCAGCTTGGTAAGAGCGCACGCCTGATAAGCGTGAGGTCGGAGGT
>NZ_AZRM01000038.1 GCF_002895605.1 Petrotoga miotherma DSM 10691 | reverse complement strand
TGGGTGGGGAGCGGGGCGAAGGGGCGCTAACAAACACACCCTTCCTCACGGGCGGGCTGCGGGGCGAAGGGGCACTATCCAACATCGGTGATGGCATCCACACAATCAATATCAAATTTTTAGATAACAAAAATAGAATTATCACTGAATATGCCACAAACATAACTTTTGATTCCACTCCACCAAAACCATCATATTTCAACCAAGAACTCTCAGCAGGCAATTTAAATTTAGAATACAAAGTAGATGAAGAAGACTTTTCTATAGTCTCCTTATACTACAACGAAACAGAATTAGCCTCTTCGACTTTGTTACAAGACAGTTTCTCAATAAAAATGACCAAAAATTCCGGAATTAAAAATTACATTCTACAGTTCAAAGATGATGTCAAAAACACTTACAATCACAAGATCGAAATAAATACGGATATTGACAAACCTCCGGTTATAGATTCAGATATTATAAGGGTTAATCTTTTTTCAGAAATCGACATGAAGATTTCTGACGACTGGGATGATAACTTTTTGGTTCTCATAGACGATGGAAATGAGATTAAATACCCATCAGACTTGTTACTAAAGCCAACAACCAATGCAACTATGATTGTTTTTGATTCAAACAAAAATAAAACCGAAAAATTTGTAAATTTAAACGTTGACAATCAAATCCCTACCCCACCTGAAATTACGGCACGGCTAATCTCTGAAGATTTGGATTACATATCTTGGCGATTTGATCCCAACTATCAAAATTACGTTGTTGAAAGATATGATGAAATATTTGGGTGGAAAAAAGTTTTTGAATTAAAAAATACATTCCTTGAAAACCCAAATTATGATATTATTTTTGTAAGAAAAGTTACCAACAATGGAACATACGGTTTCCCTTCGGATCCGGTAATCACTCTCTCAGAGGCTCTTGTTCCATATGCCTCTGGTACGATAAGCAAAATAGATAAAAACCTTTTCTTGCCACAAATTAACACGCCTTTTGTTATAGATACTGATATACTCATCCCAGAAGGAAAAACATTTTTGGTTGAATCTGGAAACCAAATCAGATTATATAACGGTGCCACCGCGGTTGTTGAAGGACTAATGTTTTTAATGCCAGGATTTGATAAAACTCATATATTTGGAGAAGGGGAAATAGCACTCAACGGTGGAACCATAATCTCTTATGACACAGACTTTGAAAACATCAAATTTACAGGCAAAGGAAAATTATTATTTCTTAAAAACTCAAACCTTGATAATTACAGTTCAATTGACATACAAAGTATAGGAAGAATTTGTCTTTACGACTCATCAATATCCGACTATGTTAAAATAACGAACTCATCAGGTGTTTATATCGATAATACCTACTTAAAAGAAATATTGTTGAATAACGTAGCGGAATCTTTATTCAAAAACTCAACAATAGATCTTTTTAACTCTTCTATAAACAGCAGAACAATAATGGAAACTTCTACTATAAAATTAATGAACATTGAAACATTCTCATTCATGAACAGCATTGATTCTAAAATAGAAAGACTAAATGTGGGAGAATATTCAATATTCCTTCAAAAGGAATAAAAGGGTTGGCTGTGGGATGAAAGGGTAAAAACTCTTTTCCTTATGGGTGGGCTGCGGGGCAAAGGGGCGCAAATAACGACTAAGCGCAGCTCACAAAAAATCATTTCTCAAAAATAAGAATTTGATTCTAAAGGGTCACAGGGCGAAGCCCTTCTCGAACCAGTTGGGCAAAGGGACCACAAATTCCCTTCTTTAGATAAGCGAGGAGCGGGATCTAAGGGACCGCAGGTCCTTCCTAAAAAGGGTGGGCTGCGGGGCAAAGGGGCGCTAACAATGGACACAACCACCAAAATCCATCAAATAGACCAAATTTACAGATCACTAAAACTAAAAACCCCAAACAAACATCATCTCCCAACACACGCAAGTGTACTATTATTATCCACTCATCCAGCTAAAGACAAATCGACCATTGTCGAACTCGGAAGTGGCATAGGGCACGTCAGTCTCGTAATTGGGAAAATGTTGAAAAATAGCAAAATCATAGGCATAGAAATACAAAAAGATCTATATGAATTCTCTTTGCAAAACAAAGAAATAAACGAAATAAACAACGTAGAATTCCTCAATATAGAAGTAAACAACGTCAAAAACCATTTTGACACTGAATCTGTAGACTATGTAATTTCAAATCCTCCACACTACTTTGATGGATTAAAAAGTCAAATCAGCGATAGAAAAATCGCCAGATCAGCTGAAGATTTAAAGGTATTAGAAGACTTCTTATATGCTTCAAAATATCTTTTAAAAAACAAAGGTTTGGGCTGTTTTATAATTCATCCTTACGTTCTTTCAGACGTATTAATAGTATTAGAAAAGAATAATTTGGAACCTCAACACATATATATCGCCTACGGAAACAAAGAAAAAGACGCCCAACTAATCTCTTTGACATTCAGAAAAAACGGAGGTAGGAATCTGCTCATTCACCCTCCAATCTTCTTCTCCGAATGGGGTAGGGAGCAGGGCTAAGGGCTAACTGTGGGGTGGGCTGCGGGGCGAAGGGGCGCTAAATATACCAAGTCTCATCAAAGAAGGAGGCTTTCACAACCATTGAACATACTAGACATCATAACCCTCAAAGAAGTATATAAAAAATCCAACAAAGAACTCTTAGAATACACAGAAACAGACACATCACCCACATTATTCAAAGAAGAATTCGAAGAAAACAAAAGAAAAATCGTTCAAAGCTTAGACAAAATAAAAGATTTAGGCATAATCACTTATTGGGACGAAGAATATCCAGATCTATTAAAAAACATCAATGACCCTCCAGTAATTCTTTACTATTTCGGTGATCCAACACTTTTAAAAAATAAAACGGTCTCGATTGTTGGAACAAGAAAAGCCACAGATTATGGAAAATCTATATGTATTGAAATTGCCAAAACCTTGAGCAGATACACCGTCGTAAGTGGAATGGCATATGGAATAGATTCGATAGCCCAAAGGAACGCCAAAAAAACGATCGCCGTTCTCGGTAACGGGGTAGACATAATATACCCAAAATCAAACGAATCACTCTACAACAAAATAAAAGAAGAAGGACTAATAATATCAGAATATTTTCCAGGTACCAGGGCAACAAAGTACACATTCCCCTACAGAAACCGTATAATTGCAGCTCTATCTGAAAAAACCATAGTCATTGAAGCCGCTAAAAAAAGTGGATCATTGATAACCGCAAGATACGCACTCGATTACGGAAGAGAAGTATTAGCCGTACCAGGGGATATAACAAGGTTAAATTCATACGGGACTAATTATCTAATCTACTCTGGCGCCACCCCCATAATCTCTTTACAACACCTTAAAGAGTTATTTGGAATAACTAACTTAGAACAGGAAAGTTCCTCTGAAAATCCTGAAGAAATGGAGGTAAAAGAAAAAATACTAAAACTAATAAACGAAGGCAAGAATAACTTAGACTCACTATGTGAAACCTTAAAAGAAGACGTCTCAACAATATTATCCACTATAATGCAACTAGAAATAGACGGGAAACTCTCCCAAGAAAACGGTACATACTTTACCATAAATTAAATAAAACTTTCAAAAATTATGGATCACGGGGCAAATCGCTTTCCCTTCCTTAGATGGGTGGGCTGTGGGGTGAGGGGCCCCAAACAAACGCTCTTTTCCTTATGGGTGGGCTGCGGGGTGAAAGGGCGCTAATAACGACTAAGCGCAGCTTATAATAAAAATTATTTCCCAAAAATAAGAAAGGGTCACAGGGCGAAGCCCTCCCACCCAGCGGGGTAAAGGGGCGCTAACACAAAAGGAGGTGGCAACACATGCCAATACTAACGGAAAAAGAAATAAATATGCTTGTTAATGCCGAGTGTCATGACCCCTTTATCTATCTAGGCTTAAGAGAACTCGACAAAGAAAACTTAGTCATAAGGGTTCTACAACCCTTTGCAAAAGAAGCATATCTGATTTCTAAAAAAACCACAATCAAACTCGATAAAATCCATGAAGCTGGACTCTTCGAAAAAAAGATCCCAGGATCCCAAATATTTGAATACGAAATAAAATGCACAGATCACAACGACAACACCTGGACCTACAAAGACCCCTACTCTTTTTTGCCGGTTATATCTGAATACGACAGATATCTCTTCAACGAAGGAAACCATTACAAAATATACGAAAAACTAGGTGCACATCCAATGAAAATAAACGGAACCGAAGGGGTTTTATTCTCAACGTGGGCACCAAACGCTAAAAGAGTCAGCGTGGTTGGAAATTTCAACAATTGGGACGGAAGAATTCATCAAATGAGGGTCTTAGGTCAATCAGGAATATGGGAAATCTTCGTTCCCGATGTTGTTGAAGGAGACTTATACAAATTTGAAATCAAAACTCAAAATGGAGACCTATTACTAAAAACAGACCCTTACGGAACTTACTTTGAAGTAAGGCCCAAAACAGCCGCCATTGTATACGACATACAAAACAAACACACATGGAACGACTCCAAATGGATGGAAGAAAGAAAAAATAAAAATTGGATAAAAGAACCGATGTCAATCTATGAAGTCCATCTAGGCTCCTGGGCAAGAAAAGAAGAAAATCAATTTCTAAATTATAGGGAACTAGCGGAAAAACTTTCAGCATACCTTAAAGAAAACCATTTCACCCACATAGAACTATTACCTGTAAGCGAACACCCCTTGGACATCTCTTGGGGATACCAGGTAACAGGTTACTATGCTCCAACAAGTAGGTTTGGAAAGCCGGAAGATTTCATGTACTTTGTCGATAAAATGCACCAAGAAGGTATAGGTGTCATCGTTGACTGGGTGCCTGGACACTTTCCAAAGGACGCGCATGCTTTGGGAAGATTCGATGGCACGGCTCTTTATGAACACCTTGACAGCAGATTAGGAGAACATAAAGACTGGGGAACTTACATATTCAATTACGGAAGAACTGAAGTTAAAAACTTCCTATTGGCAAACGCTTTATTTTGGTTGGATAAATACCACATCGATGGATTAAGGGTAGACGCCGTAGCTTCAATGTTATACTTAGACTACAGCAGACAAGATGGAGAATGGATTCCCAACAAATACGGCGGAAGAGAAAATCTTGAAGCTATTGATTTTATCAAGCATCTTAACACCATTACCTATCAATACTTCCCAGGAATTGTAACCATTGCAGAAGAATCTACGGCATTTCCCGGGGTAACTACGCCGGTTCATGAGGGAGGTTTGGGCTTTGCATTCAAATGGAACATGGGCTGGATGAATGACACACTCAGATACTTTAGCAAAGACCCGATATTTAGAAGATACCACCAAAATGACCTTACCTTCTCCCTAGTATACGCTTTTTCTGAAAATTTTATCTTATCTATTTCTCACGATGAAGTCGTACATGGCAAAAGGTCCCTTTTGGAAAAAATGCCAGGTGATGATTGGCAAAAGTTTGCTAATTTAAGGCTCTTTTACTCCTACATGTTTGCCCATCCCGGAAAAAATTTACTCTTTATGGGAAGTGAAATAGCCCAAAGAAAAGAATGGAACTGTTCCCATAGTTTAGACTGGCACCTATTACAATACGAACCTCATAAAAAAACGCAACTATTTTTAAAGGATTTAAATATGCTGTACAAAAATCATCCCGCATTATTTGAAATTGATCACCGTTACGAAGGTTTCGAATGGATAGATTTCAACGATGCAGACAACAGTGTAATATCCTTTATAAGAAAATCAGAAAATGAAGATGAAATCATCGTTTGTGTCTTCAATTTCACACCAGTGCCAAGGGATAACTATAGGATAGGCGTACCAAAAAAAGGAGTATACCAAGAAATACTCAATACCGACTGGGCACAATACTACGGAAGCGGAGTAGACAACCCAAAAGAAGTATACTCCCAAGACATACCCATGCACGGAAGAGAACAATCCATAATACTCACACTACCACCTCTAGGTGGACTATATTTCAAATTCCTAATAAAATAAAGGTCCCTTCCTTATGGACGGAATGGTGCGAATTCCTATCCTCCTTCCTTAAACGGGTGCGGAGCGGGGGTAGGGTGCTAACAAAGAACATTTTCCTTATGGGTGGGCTGCGGGGCGAAGGGGCGCAAATAACGACTAAGCGCAGCTCACAAAAAACACTCTACTTTTAAAAGGGTTACAGGGCGAAGCCCTTTTACAGCTTTGTGCAAAAAGCTTTTTCATAATAAACTTTGATTTTGAACTTGGGGATCTTAAGGGGGTTACCCCTTAATATTTGGGTTTAAGGGACCGTAGGTCCCTTCCTAAAAAGGGTGGGCTGCGGGGCAAAGGGGGCGCTAAAAGCTACAAGGGGAGGTTAATTATGAAAGCAATAATCCTTGCAGGAGGCTCAGGAGAAAGATTCTGGCCTCTATCAAACTCAAAAACACCAAAACAATTCCTAAAACTTTTCTCAGACAAAACCCTCATAAGAGAAACCTATGAAAGAATGTGCTACAAAATGGAGCCCAAAGACATCTTTATCATCACATCAGAAAAATATCAACAACTAACGATGAAAGAAATTCCAGAAATACCTAAAGAAAACATCATCTTAGAACCAATTCCAAGAAACACCGCACCAGCTTGTATGATAGGAACTCTAACAGCCCAAGATGATGAGATTGTAACAATACTCCCTGCCGACCATTACATACCTGACAAATCAAAATTTTGGGACACTCTATCAAAGGCAATACAAGGCGCACAAGAACTCGATGGACTATTTACCTTAGGTATTACTCCAACCAGACCAGAAACTGGTTACGGGTATATAGAAGCAGGAAAACCAATAAACAACTCAACTTACAAAGTCAATTCATTCAAAGAAAAACCAGACCCTGAAAAAGCTAGAACCTTTCTATCAAAAGGCAACTTCTATTGGAACAGCGGGATCTTTGTATGGGAAAAAAGCATATTTTTAGAACAAATGAAAAAACATTCTTCTGATATTTATAACAAACTCATAAACATCTCTCCATGGGACACAGAGAACTTAAGAAAAATCATGCCCACTGTCGAAAAAATAAGCATTGATTACGCCCTATTAGAGCGATCTGATAAAGTCTATGTAGTTAAAGCAGATTTCGTATGGTCTGATGTAGGAAACTGGGTATCAGTAAGGGAACTGCAAGGATACTCAGACAACAACGAAAACGTTGAAGTCATAAATGGGAGAAATGTGTTCGTTAAATCCGATAAATTTGTAGGAATAGTTGGATTATCAAATATTATAGTCATTGAAGGAGAAAACGGTATCTTAATCACAAAAGAAGAACACTCACAAGACGTAAGAAAAATATCAGAAAAATTGAAAAAAATGGGGAAATTTTAAAAATAATGAGGGACTCCAGAACGAAGCCCTTTTACTTGACTTTAGAGGGGTAGAGGAATGGTACAAGAAGTTAGAAGAAATGAAGGTACCAAGTATGTTTGACACATTAGAAAAGATAACAAAAAGAGGCAGAGAAAAAGCTAAATTAGAAGATGAAAGAAAAGGGAAACTTGAAAGTGAAAGAGAATTAATCATAGAAATTCTAAACCAAAGATTTGGAGAACACTTTGATAAAAGATTAGAAGAAAAGATCACACACCTCACTTGACAAGGTTAAAAAAGTATGTTATACTGAGATTAAATTGATATTAATGGGGTAATAGCATGTTAGATCAAGAAAATCTTTTTTTAAAAACACTCAAGTTAAAAAACAATACAATAAATATAATTAATTGGTGGTGGCATCTCGGATAGGGGTGCCTCTATGAATCTGCCTAGAAAGTAATCAAAGGGCATCCCTGAAGGGATGCCCTTTTTTAATTTAGGAGGTCTTTTTCCTATTAAAAAAGGGATAAAGGACCTCCTTTTATTTTTTTAAAGGCACAAACTAAGTAAAAATTAAGGTTGAGAAGGAGGGGAATATGTATACAAAAAAGTCTGTAATAAATCAATCAATTTTACCAATTATAGAAAAAATAAACGTTGAAAATCCTGATTCGATGGTAATTTATAAAAAAATTGCTTTAAATAATCCATATTCGTTTATACTAGAAAATCTTTCGATCAACGAAAAAAAGTATTCCTTTATAGGAATCACTCCATTAAAAGTCGTGAAATTAAATTATATCGCCAAGAATAAGACGAAACTTAATTTTTTTGAAAAAGGCAAAACTTTTCTTGATGAAAGTACAGATTACATATCTTTTTTAAAGGAACAGTTAGAAAGTATTCAGTATGAAAGTATTCTAAATATCCCAGATTTATTTGCAAGTTTTGTCGGATACTTCGGTTATGAGATTATTTCTATTTGGGAAGATATATACCATAATGAAATGGATAAAGATCTCAAACATGGAGATTTACCACTATCTATATTAGTGTTTCCAAGAATCTCATTGATATTAGATCAAAGTGAAAAAGTGGGGTATTTGGTAAATGTTGTCGATAGTGGATCAGAGGAAGATATAGAAAGTCGAATTTCTTTGGCTAAACATGAAAATCATCAGATATTAAAAGATTTAGAAAAAACTTCTACTCAAAAGGAAGAAGAAAGAAACAATGATCAAGTCAAATTGAAGATCAAACACCACACAAGTAAAGAAGAATTCATTGAAAAAGTAGAAAAAACAAAAAATTATATAAACGCTGGTGAGGCTTTTCAAATCGTCTTATCTCAAAGGTTTTCTTGCAAAATAACGCAACATCCTTTTGAAATATATGAAAATCTAAGAAAGATAAACCCTTCACCTTACATGTTTTATCTTAATTTTCCAGAAGCAACCATTATTGGCTCTTCTCCAGAAATGCTCGTAAAAGTTGAAGGACAAAGAGTAATCACCAGGCCCCTTGCTGGTACAAGAAAGAGGGGGGAAACTCCCAAAGCAGATGAAGTCATAGAAAAAGAACTCTTAAGTGATGAGAAAGAAAGGGCAGAACACATAATGCTGGTTGATCTTGCAAGGAACGATTTAGGCAGGGTATGTAAAGAAGGAAGTGTTAAGGTCACAAAATTTTTTGGAATTGAAAAATATTCACATGTGATGCACATCTATTCGCAAGTTGAAGGTTTAAAAAAGGATTATTTAAACTCACTTGATGTATTGAAATCTTTGTTCCCAGCGGGGACTGTATCAGGAGCACCAAAGATTAGGGCAATTGAAATAATTGATGAATTGGAAGACGAACCAAGAGAAATCTATGCCGGTGTAGTTGGTTACATTGATACAAAAGGAAATTTAGATACAAGTATCGCAATCAGGACGATGGTATGCAAAGAAAATGAAGTAAGGATACAAGCTGGTGCTGGGATAGTATCTTATTCCATCGGTGAAAATGAGTATTATGAAACAGTCAACAAAGCAATGGCGATGTTCAAATCTTTAGAAAAGGGGGATTGTTGAGATGATTCTTTTGATAGACAATTACGACTCATTCACCTACAACATATATCAAACAGCATGTGAGTTCGATGATGTTTTGGTCTATAGAAACGACAAAGTAACTGTAAAAGATATTGAAATGCTCAAGCCTTCTCACATAATAATTTCTCCGGGTCCAGGTATTCCCAAAGATGCTGGGATTTCCATCGAAATGATTAAACACTTCAAAGGAGTAATTCCAATTCTTGGAATCTGTTTAGGCCATCAGTGCATTGCCGAGGCTTTCAATGGAAAGGTTGTCAGAGCAAAAGAGATATTCCATGGAAAGACTTCTAAGATATATATCAAAGAAAAAAAGGATATATTTCAAGGTATAGATAGCCCCTTTGAAGCTACCAGATACCATTCACTTATCGTGTCAAACGAGATGTTCCCGAAAGAATTAAAAATAACCGCCTCTACACAAGACGGAGAGATCATGGCCTTAAGGCACATTAGTTACCAAATATATGGGGTACAATTCCATCCAGAATCTATATTAACAACAGTGGGACCGAAATTGATAGAGAATTTTGTAAATATTAAAGTTGAAAGGGGTGTCAGCTATGTTTAATTACTATCTTCAAAAAGTTGTAAAAGGTGAAAATTTGAGCTTGGACGAGATGGAACAGGCGATGGAGATGATTATGGAAGGTAAAGTAACTCACAGTCAACTTTCTGGTTTTTTAGTTGCTCTGCATATGAAAGGAGAAACGGTGGAAGAAATCACAGCAAGTGCAAAAGTTATGAAAGAAAAAGCAACACCAATAAGTATTGAAAGCGGCGAACTTATGGATACATGTGGAACAGGTGGAGATGCTAAGGGAACCTTCAACATTTCTACCGCTGTATCCTTTATCTTGGCAGCAGCTGGGGTGGTTGTTGCAAAACACGGTAACAGATCTGTATCAAGTAAAAGTGGGAGTGCTGATGTTTTAGAATCTCTTGGAGTCAATATATCATTACCCCCTTCTTCAATTGAAAGATGTTTGAAAGAGATAAATATAGCCTTTCTTTTTGCTCAAGATTTTCATAAAGCTACTAAACATGCTGCTGTACCAAGAAAAGAATTAGGAATAAGAACCATTTTTAACGTATTAGGACCCTTAACGAATCCTGCAAATGTAAAATATCAATTAATGGGTATATACGATCCAAACTTGGTTTACCCCATAGCAGAGGTTTTGAATAACTTGGGAGTTAAAAGAGCGATGGTTGTTCATGGTTCGGAAGGCATAGATGAATTTTCTCTGTCAGGAAAGAATAAAGTGGCGTTTTTAAATGAAGGTAAGATAGAAAAGTTAGAAATATCCCCGGAAGATTTAGGGCTGAAAAAATGCATCATACAAGAGATCCAAGGCGGAAGCGCAGAAGAAAATAGAAGAATAATATTAAACATATTTAACGGTGAAATGGGTCCCAAAAGGGATGTGGTCGTTTTGAATTCGGCAGCCGGGTTATATGTGGCAAACAAAGTCAACAGTTTAGAAAAAGGCATTAGTTATGCACAAGAGATAATTGATAGTGGAAAAGCGATGAAAAAATTGGAAGAGATGGTAGAGTTTACTAACTTTCTATCTTTACAAGCAAAAACTTCCTAGATTTCCTTAGAAAAAGAGGGCAGGGAGCCGGGTGGGCCGCGGGGCGAAGGGGCGCTAAAATA
>NZ_AZRM01000037.1 GCF_002895605.1 Petrotoga miotherma DSM 10691 | reverse complement strand
GTTGGATTTCTCAATAAGACTGTTTGTAAAATCCTGTTGGGAAATTATTAGAAACTTATCTTCATTCTTCAAAATCGTTTCATAAATTAAAGATAATTCAAAAGCAGAAACCGACAATGGCTCATTGGCCAAATCATCGTCTATCTCTGTTTCTACAAGTTTTGATGATAATTCTTTAAACAGTTGGGGCATTATTTCTTTTTTTAATTCTCTGTTCCATTTCATGATTTGAGGCTTAAGAGCCTGTTCATAAGAATTAATGTATGGAGCAATAAATATTTCATAAGACCAAAGGGTATATATCCTTTCCGATAGAGTCATTTTCTTAGGTTCATATTGGATAACCTTTTTGGCAAATATTTCCCTTATATTCCTGTTGTTATTTTTGTTCAAGCTAAAAGATGAAGCGTAGATTAAGATGAAATTTTCAAGAGTATGGGAAGCAGCCATTAAGTCAGTTAATTTATTAAAAATTGAATCTCTTATGGAAGATTCAAGATAATCTAAGCCCTGACATAACAAAAACAACATCATCGCATTCTTCAAGGGTGAATATTCAAAATCTGACAACTTGGTACTTAAATAGGCATTTATTTTTTTCTTGACTTTTTGGTTATTACTCCTAAGCAAACGCATAGCAAGTAAACCGCTAATAGCAGTTGAATCGTTTAACCTAGATGTTTCATTCTCTACATCCTTTATTAATGTCTTGGCATCATCCAAAATGATTTTATAAAGTAGATTTTCCTGAGAAAAAATAGATTCTATTAAACCAATATAAAAAACGATTCTTTTATCTTTACTTTCCGACTTTATCTCTTTATGGATTAAGTCTTGCAGAATGTTCTTTAACTTTATTAAATTTGTCTCATTCATAGGAACCACGCCTTTTTCCTTAAGGTAGTTTCTAGCATTATATCATTGAAAACCCCTTCTCGGTCGTGCATACGAAGATTATAAAGTAAATAGGCTAAAATACGAGGATAATAAACGCTTACTGGTATTTTCTTGGCTCTAAAACCCTTCCAATTCATTCTGGTAAGCCAGTAAATTTCTTTAACCATATTATGAATTTCCTCATAGGGTACTGTAAAATCAATAGCAGTGATCCTAAGTGGTTTTACCAATCTCCTTATTGATTTAACGGCGGGTCTGTATCCTTCCACAATTATAAGAAAGTCTTTAGACGTTAAGCTAACTTTTAAGCCCTCATTGGGGAGAAAGAAATTGTTTTTATCATCCATAATCCAAAACAAGGAAGAGGTATTAATGTGAAATAAAGCATACTCAAACTCAGCACCTCTTTCTTTCATAACTTCCAACACTGCTTGTTTCTCTAACTTTCCAGGTCTTTTGCCTGCAATGTGAAAAGATACCTTCTTAACCTGCGTTTCAGGATGCTCTTTTATATAATCATCTATCACTATGCTAATTTGGCTTTTAAGCAATTTCACATAGCCTTCTTCCCCTCTGCTTATGTCTGAAGCCCAATAATCAAAAGTTCCATTTCTCTCAAAAAGAGTAGTAAATGCAAAGTAATTCTGAGTATCTACTCGTGTGCCTCCTACACCTAAAATCAGGTCTGAACCCCCTGGACCAATGTCTAAAGCCCAAGGTTTTCCTCCTGTTTTAGCATAAATTGCCAATGAAACATTTGCTAAATAATATTTCAGACTATCATTTCCAATTAGATTTTCAAATTTTTCTATATCTATCGACTGGGTAGGTTTTCCATGTGCCGCCAGCAAAATCTTTGTTGAGAAATAGGGACTCTCATAAGTAAAATAGGGCTTCCCAGGGTGCATAATGATTGCTGTATCTATTTCATTCCTCTGATTTTGCAAGAAATTTTTTAGTTTGGTTTTATATTCATTTGCTATCACTGCACCCTGCGAAATAGACTTTATAGGTATCTCAAGTCCGTTTATTTTTTGCAAATCTTGGCGAAATAATCTATTAAACCCATTGAAATTTCTATATCCTGAGACTAACTTGTCAAACATATAATCCGATATATCTTTTTTACCCTCTGGATATATGAAAAGAACATTTAATTTTTCTTTTCTACTAAGTTGATGAATATCAAACGGACCGCCTCTACCAAGTCCTCTAAAGGTAAATTTTTCAGTTACACCATTTCCAAACCTTAGCCAAGGTTCGTCTATGATTTCAGCATAAAAACTACTCATATGTACGCTCCTCACTAGATAGTAAAACCACCTTTACATTTTTGTTTAAAACTACTATGCTTTCCCCTGTAGAAAGAAAAAGTTCTTTTTCTACCCCTTCCCTCCAATCCAAACAATTCATTAAAAATTCTTTAATTTCAGACATTCTTTGTTTTAAAGCATCCGAGCGCATTCTTCCCCTTACTTTTTCTCCCCTTAAATCTCCTATTTTAGTCATAATATCTTTTGCTTCTCTATGCCCTAAATATTTGTAGAAATTAGAATACGATGGAGCAGGTAAAGAGGTATTTTTATTTAACTTTTCAATCTTAAATCTTTCTGTAAAGTTATTTCGGGTTAAATAATCCACAATTATGGCAAAATTTATATCCTGCCAATGGATTGTCTGAATTTCAATTCCTTCAAATATTTCTACATGGTCGGTTTTTATACTTGGTTCTTCATGAATAATGGTTAACCTTCTACCCCGTTCCTCTATTTTATATTTCTCTTCGCTACAAGCATCCTTGATAGCTCTTAACACCAAATGCTGAAAAACTAATGAAAATTCCATTGAACTTTTTGTTAATATAACTTTTTCTCCTATCCTTGCCTCACTGTCAAAAATGTAAAGATTACTTGCGATTCTATAGGAAGAATCTTTATATTGCTCGTATGTGTCTTCTGAATAAGGTATCCTTAATATTTGGATTCCATCAGGGTACTTTATTATAGGAAATGCATTAATATAAATGCTCATTACTTTACCTCCACCTTTAAAACCTTATTAGTGTCATTCCCAAAAACATCCACCACCTTAACCATTATCTGGTATTCGCCTACTTCATCATATTTATGTTTTGCCTCATAATCGACTTTAGGATTCTTTTTCATCCTGAAACTCTGCCATTGATTGTGAAAGGTATCGCCTTTGTAATCCCAATCAATTGCCCAGTAATCTATGAGTTCTCTTGAGTCTTTTACTTTACTGGAAATCTCTGCGAGTTCTCCTGTAGGTGGGATTTGGAAATCAGTGATTTTGAGCATGACTTCATTTCCATTCGTTTTAGTGTCAATTTCGAGATATGCAACCTCTGGGAATTTAATATATTTGGCTAATTCCTTCTTTACCACCTGATCTGGAACCTTCAATAACTGCAAATCAAAACCAACAAGCGAGGATTTTATCTCGTTCACAGAAGGTAGTTGAACCAGCCGTAATTCAACTCCATTTTCCTTTGCTCGTGCTTTAGCAAGTTCGTTAACTTCATAACTCCACTCCCAGCCAAGAACATCTGCTTTGTTGAAATCATTGGCTCTACACTCGATAACCACCTTTTCCCCTTCTTCCATCGTAACAGGAGCGTTCAAAGGTCCGATATGAATCGCTCTGTCTTCTTTTCTTCCATGTAAATATTTAAAACCAGTTAAAGGTTGTGCCTGATAAAGTTTGAGCATAAAAGCAATGTTTATATTTTTATTAGCTCGTAAAAGCCACAAATACCATTTTTAGAGAAGTTCAATGAAGTATGAAGTCAATGTCCAGTACAGTTATTTTTCCGTCGCCATCTAGATCACCAAGATTTAGAGTTCCAGCACATTTATGACAATTATAAATTGTCTTTAAGTATTTCTTCTCTAATAGTGGTGGAATTAAGTCGTAGAATTTCTTTTCATTTGGAAATTTTGCCTTGTAGAATTCATAAAGACCTTTCGTGCCTTTTGAATAATTACATTGTTTACACGCCCATACTTGGTTGTGAATGCCTTGGATTTTGTCACATGTTTTACACTTGGGGGTAATTTGCAAAGCCCTTGGAACAATATGTTCTTTTTGAATATCGCTTTTCGCTCCGCAATATATACATTCCTTTGGAAATTCCACGAATTGCCAATCTTCGTGAGTAATTTCTGACCAAGATTTAACACCGTTTTTTAATTCTAAAAATGTCTTTTTTATAAATCCATAATGCTGTTTCTTCGCAATATTTCCATTAGGGATGGAAAAAGCGCTTCTTGCTATAATTTTGGCATATTGATAATATATGAGATCTTGTATTGTTTTTACATCTCTATCTGGCATATTTCAAAACCTCTTTTATCTCTGATAAATCTTTCAATCAAGTTTTTCAGCAACTGCTAGGGTTGTATCAGAGTCACAAAAAATAACATCAATATCTGCAAAGTTTGAAAGCTTTCCCTCTTCTTTATTTTACCAAATTTTTTCAAATTTAATAAGTTAAAATTTCTAATCAATTAGTACCTTTTTATACACCCTTGAAAAATTTTCTCCCAAGATCTTCTTTATATCTTCTTCACCATATCCCCTTTGTAGTAATTTCTCAACGAGTAATACAATATTTGAATGGTTATCTAAAACTTGAAAAGATGGAGATGGATTAAGTTCGTTAACAAACTGGGGGTTAAATTTTTTTAAATGCTCACAGAAATCAAATCCTAAACCAACATACTCAATACCTACTAAATTTACAATGTGGTCTATATGTTTAACTAAATCATCAACATCAGCTTTTTCCGGATCCTTGGCGACGATTTTGTTAAAGGCGTTTATTCCTATTACACCATCGGTATCTGCTATCGCTTTTATCTGTGAATCAGAGAGATTTCTTTCTAGGTTTACTATCTTTCTACAATCAGAATGGGAAGCTATTATAGGTCCTTTAGTAAGCTCAATAACTTGCCAAAATCCTTTGTCGTTCAAATGGCTAACATCTATTATCATACCTAAACTTTGAGCCCTTTTTACTAAATCTATTCCAAAATCAGATAAACCGTTTGAATTTTTCGTTGTGTCTGGCGGTAAAAACTTACTTCCATCACCAGCATAGTTTCTTCTACTCCAAGTCAGTCCAACAAATCTTACACCTAAACGGTAAAAGATATCGAGTAAATCTAAATCGTTGTATAAGGGTTCAACACCTTCAAAAGATAAAAATATTCCGATTTTATTATTTTCTTTTGCTTTAATTATATCTTCGTATGATTTACATAACATTAAATAATCGCTTGATTCTTCTAATTCCTGGTAAAATGAGCTGATTTGGTCTAAAGCCTCTCTTAACGAGATTTCAGGGGTTAAAAAGCTTTCGATAAACAAAGAGGAAACTACGACATTTAATCCTCCTTTGCGAAAATTGTCGAGATGATCGGTTTCTATCACTTTATGAATTCCAAATTTCCTTTGATTTGCTACATCCATAAGTAAATCGAAGTGTGCATCGATTACAAGACTTTCTTCTAGGATTTTGTGAGCTTGTTCTTTGAAATTAGTCAAAATATTTCCTCCTCAATCTTTTTTATTTTTTGGCCTTAGGAACTCTAAAACATTGTATATAGCGCCCCTTCGCCCCGCTGCCCGCCCATAAGGAAAAGAGGTGGTAAGGCTTCGCCCTGCTGCCCGCCCATAAAGAAAACCCCTGATTTTTTTGACTCGCAATCCACCCTGAAGGTTATCAGGTTTTTTAATTATACTATTATTTTAATGATTTTTTCTAATTCTTTAAAAAATGGAGATAAATCCATCTAATCGCAAATAATTACCTCTAAATGGATGTAGTTGCCGTTAATCAGATTTTGTTTATTTAAAATGTATTGGTATAATATGTCTAGACATGTACGTACATAGGGAGTGAAAGAATATGAATAACAAACCAAAATACGAAAAAATAAAGGAGTTTTTGATAGCAAATATAGAAAACGGAACGTACCAACCTGATGAACAGATACCATCAGAAAAGGCCATAGCCAAAGAATTTAAAGTAAGTAGAGAAACCGTTAGAAAAGCACTCGATAAATTAGTTTTTGAAGGTTACCTTTATCGGATTCAGGGCTTGGGGACGTTTGTCTCCCCTATAAAAGGGTCATCTTCAAGTCCGATGCAAGAAAAAAACAAGATCGGTGTTGTTCTTCCGATTTCACATGAATATTTGTCTTTTGAGATATTAGCTGGGATAGAGAAGGCTTATCACAACACAGAATACGAACCTTTCGTTCAGTTCATAGATTCTAATTCCGCTATAACGAAATTAAAAATGAAATATATTCTCTCTTCTAACCCTAAAGGATATATAATCCTTCCCACAAAAGAATTAGTAGAAGATGAAATTTTCAAAAGGTTATTAAAAAAAGAGGTTCCTATGGTTTTTGTAGATAAAACCGTTAACAATATTAGAAAACCACTTGTTCAGTCTGATAATTACTTAGGTGCATATAACTTAACAAAAGAGCTTATTCAAAATTCAACAGTAAAATCTACCATGTTTTTCTCTGAAGAAGATTTTTCTATTAGTTCTGTGAAAGAAAGATATAACGGAATGTCCGATGCTTGTAAAGAGCATAATATTCCCGTTTATAGCGAAATAGTTGGGAAGAATGAGATGGACAGGGCTATAGACAAATGTTTGAAGTACCATGTGGATACTATATTTTGTTGTAACGATATCGTGGCCGTAAGTACTTTAACAGCCTTGCAAGTAAGAGGCCTTTCAGTACCTGAAAAAGTGAAATTATATGGATTTGATGATAGACCAATAGCGCAAAGTATATTCCCAAATCTTACTACTGTAAGGCAACCTTTACGAAATATGGGTGAGGTTGCGGCAAAATACTTAGTTTCAATCATCCAAGGTGAAAATAATAGCGAGGATTTCAAAATTACTTTGCCTGTTGAACTTGTATGGCGAGATTCAACCGGGCAAAAAATCAAGTGAGGAGGGATCAAGATGAGCAAGAAGGTTTTAGTAAGTTTTGTGTTGTTTGTTATGATTTTTTCAAGCATGGCTTTAGCGGTGGAAAAGGTTGTTTTAACTGGCACATTCGCCGCTCCAGCAGATAGGTGGAACGAGTTGATACCAGCGGCTTTAGAAGAGTTAAACAAAAGACATCCAGAGATGGACATCACGATGGAGTACGAAGTGCTCCCCTATGATGATACAAGGTCTAAACTTATCACTTTAACGGCTGGAAAAACTCCAAGAGACTTAGTTTCAATCGATCAAATATGGTTAGGAGAGTTTGCACAATCAGGTTTCCTAAAAGATATTACGGAAGAAGTTAACTCTTGGGGAAGAATTGGTGAATTTTATCCTGCAAATGTGGAAGGCTCAAAATTTGATGACAAGTTTTACAGTATCTGGTCTTGGACAGACGTACGGGTAACATGGTATTGGAAAGATTTGTTAGAAGAAGCAGGCGTAGATCCTGAAATGCTGAAAACTTGGGATGGATACATAGAGGCCTACAAGAAATTAGCTCCTGTTACTATGAAAAAGGGTATATTACCGATGCATTTGGTTGGTGCTGGTCATTCGCCTGATATGTGGTTCCCATATCTATGGATGAATGGTGGAGAAATTCTCGAACAAAAAGATGGGGAGTATTACCCAGCTTTTTATAGCGAGGCAGGGATAAAGGCACTAGCTTTCTTGAGAGATCAGGTAGAGGCAGGTATAAGGCCACAAGTTCAGCATCAATGGGGCCAAGAATTTGCTGATAAGAGATTTGCCGTAATGATCGAAGGAAGTTGGTTGCTAGGGAACTTTCCTGAAGGATTTGACTTCAATCAAATTGGTATGATTCCTGGATTTCCAGTTCCTGAAGAGGGTATGAAAAGTTCCACAATGATGGGGGGTTGGCTGTTGGCTATTCCTTCAACATCCGAACATCCCGAGTTAGCTTGGGAATTGATGACTATCATGCTTGATCCAGAAGTTTTGACCCCTGTTTTGGCTAAATACGTTTACTTGCCCACTCAAAAAACCATAGCCGAACAAGATCCTTACAAATCTACTCTTGAAAGTGAGATACCCTTCTTCGAAGATCTTATGAAGGCGGTAGAGATAGGAAAAGGAAGACCAAATATTCCTGAATATCCACAAATAGCCGAGGCACTGCGAATAGCGATAGAAGAAGTCTATTACGGCGTAAAAACTCCGGAAGATGCCTTGAGAAACGCCTCAAAGAAGGTTGAAGAAATTTTGATTTTCTAAGGAAATTCTTTGAAAAGTAAAAATTTAACAGAGCAGTCCTCCTTGGTTAAAGGAGGCTGCTTTTAGTAAAGAATAGACGGAGGTGGTGAACCAATGCAAAAGAAAAAGTGGATGCCTTTTTTATTGTTACTACCTGCTTTGGCCATAATGTTCTTTTTAATGATTTTTCCTGTATTTTGGAATCTAACCATATCGATGCATGATGTAAAAACTACTAATATAAATGACGTTTGGCCTTTTGTTGGTTTCCAAAACTGGGTAAAAATTTTTCAAGATGAATATTTCCTACAATCTTTGAAAGTTACACTCTTTTTTGTTTTAGGATCGGTATTTTTTCAAATTTTTATAGGTTTTTTAATAGCGAGGATTTTAATTGAAAGAGTTTGGGGGACTAAATTTTTTAGGGTTCTTTTTATACTTCCATGGCTTTTGTCAGCCACTATCGTTGGATTTTCCTGGCAGTGGATGTACAACGATTATTTTGGATTGATAAACGGTATGCTTATGAGGTTAGGAATGCAGCCTGTAAATTGGATATCAGATCCAAATATGGCCTTGATATCCTTATTGATAGCTAATATATGGTTTGGTACACCGTTTTCTATACTTTTTCAAGAATCCTCGTTGTTGACAATCGATAGAAGTTTGTATGAGGCCGCTAAAATTGATGGTGCTAACCCACTTCAAAGTTTTTTCAATATAACGTTGCCTTTGTTGGCGCCTTTTTTGGGGATAAATTTAATCCTTACTTCTATGTGGAGTGTAAACCTTTTTGATCTTCAATTGGTATTGACAGGAGGAGGGCCTTTAATGTCTACTACAACAGCCTCTTTGTATATGTATAAACAAGGTTTTGAACAAGGTAATCTGTCTATTGGTGCGGCAATAGGAATAGTTCTACTTATTATAAATTTGACGGTTTCTTTCCTTTATCTACGAGCATTGAGGGGTGAGGAGGCATGACCAAAAAGAATAAAACAATTAGAGCTATACTATTTATCATTCTTGTTCTATTCGCTATTTACACGGTAATGCCTATATTTTGGGTGTTTGTTACTTCGTTGAAAACAGCGGAGGAAGCAAGATCATTCCCTCCTACTTTAATTCCTAAAGAAGTGACCTTTCAAAATTATCAATTGCTTCTTCAAGATGAACAAATGATGAGAAGTTTTCTGAATAGTATTATAGTAGCTGTTCCAGCAACCCTACTATGTGTTATAATTTCTGCGTTAGCTGCCTTTGCCTTTTCAAGGTACAAGTTCAGAGGGAAAAAGCAACTTTTAGCCGGAGTGATGGGAATTTTTATGATACCTATTACGATGAACACAATCCCATTATATTTGATATTTCAGAGGATGGGTTTATTAGATACATATGCGGGAGTAATCCTGGCTTATCAGGTTTTAATAATACCCTTGAATATTTTTATTCTCAAAAACCATTTTGATACCATTCCCGTTTCTTTAGAAGAGGCAGCAGCTCTGGATGGTGCCACAACCATGCAAAGATTTACGAAGGTAATAATGCCCTTATCTTGGCCAGGTTTAAGTATATCTTTTATATTTACCTTCAGATTTGCATGGAATGAATTCGTTTTACCTATGATTTTAATAAGTTCTCCCAGTAAGACTGTTTTCCAAGTTGCAATGTACAGATTCTTGGGACTTTACAGTATAGATTGGGGTTTACTTAGTGCCGCCATTGTAATTGGTATGATCCCAATTTTGATAATTATAATATTTTTTCAGAGACAACTCTTACAAGGGATACAGGCTGGTTCAATTAAAGGATAATTGGAGGCGAAGAGATGTACCATATCATTTCACACACACATTGGGATAGAGAATGGTTCGCTCCTGCGGATATAACAAAAAAAATGTTACCTAGTTTATTTCAAAAACTCTTCGAGTTAATTGATAATAATCCTGAATACAAGTTTGTTTTAGACGGACAAATGTTGTTAGTGAAAGATTATTTAAGTAATTTTCAAGGAGAAGAAAGAAAAAAAGCAGAGGACGAATTGAAAAAATACTCTAAAAATATAGCCTTTGGCCCATACTATGGACAAATTGATTGGAGAGTCTCTGAAGAAAGCTCAATCAGAAATATTATATTGGGTAGACAAGAGGCTAAAAAATATGGAAATGTGATGAATGTAGGTTGGTTATTGGATAATTTTGGCTTTTCGTCTCAAGTTGCACAAATTAATTCTAAATGTGAAATAGAAGGTTGTTTCCTCTGGAGAGGTTTAAAAATGAAATTTCCAAAAATCGGGTTTACTTGGAGCAGTTCCGATGGTAGCAAAATTCATGGAATATTTTTAATCGATAGTTATAGGAATATCATGAGGTTGAAAGATTATCCAGAAGTTATGGAAAAAAGATTGGAGTTGGAAATTAACAAGCTAAAAACATATTCGAAAACTAATTATCTTCCTTTACTAAACGGATACGACTTGGATCCTGTTCCAGAAGATCCCACTGATGGAGAATTAAAAACGGTTTTTCCAGATGAGTTTATACAAGGATATTTTAAACAAGAAGACCCTTCTTTAATAGAAAAATACGTTGGTGAGCTAATTGATGGAAGCGTTGTTTCGACATTTCCAGGAAGTTTATCAACAAGGCAGTATTTAAAAATTATGAATTGGCATTCTGAATATATGCTCTCTAAGGTATTAGAACCATTAAT
The DNA here is from genome assembly GCF_002895605.1 of Petrotoga miotherma DSM 10691. Classification (GTDB taxonomy): domain Bacteria; phylum Thermotogota; class Thermotogae; order Petrotogales; family Petrotogaceae; genus Petrotoga; species Petrotoga miotherma. The sequence goes on along the minus strand of NZ_AZRM01000037.1, from coordinate 40,605 downwards.
TGCTATCGCAGACAATTCTGAAGACGATAAAGAGATACAAAAGGCTTGGGAATATTTAATAATGAACCTAGTCCACGACAGCATAGGAGGAGTAGGAGTAGATCAGATTCATGAAGATATGGAAGAAAGATACTATAAAATCAAAGAGATTTTTGAATCAACTTTAAATAATGTTTTGGATAAGGTAGGCCAGATTTTACCTTTAGGTTATACTTGTCTAAACTTGAATCCTCAGGAAATACCCGTATTATTTGAAAATAAAGAAACCCTTTATAGATTTTCTGCACCGTCAGGAAGTATATCAAAAGTAAATTTAAAAAAGTATAAAGTAAGTTATTTAGAAAAACCAATAAATAGTTTTCATTGGGAGAATGAACATTTCAAAGCATTCGTTGAAAACGGGAAGCTTAGAATTAAAAAGGAAAATAACGATTATTTAATCAGACCTGTTTTGGTAGAAGATAAGGGTGATGAATACTCTTCTGCATTTGATAAAGAGTTGAACTTAACTTTCTCAGGAATGAGATTGAAAGCACAGTCAGATAATTATTCCAAAATAGCTCTTGATTTTACCAGCAACGAAGTTAACTTCACCCTTTATTTGACATTTTCAGAATTGCCCTATATCAACATCGAAATTGAATCTTTGGGAAAAGGATCAGATTATGGATTACTTTTATCTTTAATTGGAGATGGAGATATAAATGCGGGTGTACCTTTTGATTCTGTAAAAAGACCATATGAAGTAAAATATGAGGAACCAGAAGAAGAAATGAAAAAGTTTTTAGTTGCTGCAAGAGAAATCTCTTTTAATAACGTGTTTCCTATGAAGGACTACGTTGGCTTAGAAAAAGATGACTATTTTGCAACCTTTATGGCCAAAGGAATTTATAGTTATACCACACATTCTACGAAATCCCTAGAAAAAGCTGTTTCTTTAATTTTATTAAGATCTGTAAGTTGGCTTTCTCTCGAAAATGTAAAAGGAAGAACAGGAGATGCTGGCCCCGTAATGTACACTCCTGGAGCTGAAGTAAAAAGAAAAATGAAAATCGAAACTGCTTTTTGTCTATCACCTAAAGATGATTTTTTGAAATACAAAAATTCCTTTATCAATCCTCCTTTATTGTTTTATAAACATAATAATAATTCAGATTTAGAAAACCAGGCCGGGGTGGTTCATAAATTCTATTCTTCAGTGGATGAAAATATAGAATTTGTGAATATAAAACCTTCAATAGACAAAGAGGGGATAACCCTACGGTTTTTTAATCCTACTCACAAGAAAAAAGGGATAAAATTACCTCAGAAAGCCGTAAAAACAGATTTGTTAGAGCAAGAATTAGAAGAATTCGATGGAACAATTAAGCCAAAAGAGATATTAACTTTAAAAATACCCATGCTATCTTTTAATATTTGTTCTGATGATCAAGGCTCAAAAGTTAACATCGTATATCCTAAATTTACGTGGGATATCTCTGAAGATCTTTCAAAACCGGATATAGATATAATAAATAATATGGAAAGAGAAGCCAAAGATCTTAAAGAACATATAAAAGATTTAGAAAAGAAAATGAAAGAAAGCCAAGGTATTAACAGCTATGTATTGCTTTTTGAAAAGTATAAATTAATGAGGAAGGCGCTAGAATTAGAGTTATCCTCGTTATATAACAGATCTAAGATTGAACGTGTGGATCCTTCAAAAATAGAACATATAATTGTAGAGTTGAACGATGTCAGAATAAAGCGGAGAGGTATAGAATTTTTATTGGCTACTCTTAGGTAGTTTGAATCTTTGCAATTTTTTAAAGGGGGAAATCATGATGAGAAAATTATTTGGTTTAGTGCAATTAAACTCAAAATTAAACGACAAAGAAACCAACCTTAAAAAGCTAGATTCTTTGATTTCAAAAGAAGTAAAAAAAGCGGATTCATACATCCTACCAGAGTTTTTTAATATAGGATACGATCTTGAAAGTATTAACAATTACGCCGAAGATTTTGCCGAAATTATACCAGAAGGTGAAACTACCCAAGAAGTTATAAGGATTGCAAAGAAATACAACGTTTCTATTGTTGCAAACATTTTAGAAAAAGACCCAATAATAATTGGGAAGTATTACGATACCTCGATTTTAATAGATGATTCAGGTAAATTACTTGGTAAATATAGAAAAATATTTGTTTTTCCAAAAGAAAAGTTTAGACTTTCCGAAGGAACGTCTATAGAGATAATAGATTGGAAAGGTATAAAAATCGGTTTATCAATTTGTTATGATCATGCTTTTCCAGAATTATATAGGGTAATGGCTCTTAGAGGGGCACAAATACTAATAATTACCTCTGCTGTTCCAAAAGGTTTTGAAAAATTAGTAGAGGTAAGAACATCCGCCCGGGCACAAGATAATCAACTGTTTGCAATCGGGGTAAACGCCGTTGGTAAATCCTCTGAAGATTCGATTCCTTTTTGTGGAAATTCCATAGCTGTAGATCCACATGGAGATACCCTGATTAAATTGGGAGACGAAGAAGACGTAATTGCACAGGTAAGTATAGATACCGATAAAATTCTTGAAGAAAGGCTTTTGGAGCCATCACTTCACGAAATAAAGATGTTGAAGATCTACGATGGGATAGATTTCAAAATTGATTAAACAAAAACCCTCCAACAGGCGTATGTGATTTTGGAGGGTTTTTGAATTTTTTAATTTAATATTGAAGATCAAATTTAGGATCGACAGATTTGGCGTTTAACTCGCGGGAAGTTTTGGCTTCTTTTTTCAACAACTCTTTCCAGGTATCTAAAAGCTCTTGTAGTAAAGATCTTACTTCTTTTAAGATTTCAATATCCTTTTTGGTATTTGATTCTAACAATCTTTGATACATGTAATTATAAAGTGCTCTGAGATTTTTAGCTACCTCTCCACCTTTTTCAAGATTTAACGAAACGTTAAGTTCTGTGACTATGTCTTCAACTCTTATGATCTGTTTATTGGCCTCGGAAAAATTTTTACTTTCAATGGCTTTTATTGCTTTATTTATTCTTTCTATCGAATTTTGATACAAAAGTTCGACTAATTTTGCGGGACTAGCTGTTTTTATACCATTTTCAAAATAATAGTTAGCGTTTTGATTATTATTGTACATTCAAATTACACCCCTTTTTTTTCAAGAGTTTTTTGAGCATTTTTTAAAATCGTTTCAAAGGTTGACAAAACTCCATCGAAATCGAATTCAATGATGTCTGAAAGCTCCAAATAATCTTGATTCCCTTGAGATCTAATTATGTGTTGGACGACATTTTGTACCTCGTTTAAATCTCCTGGGTTGTAAAAATCTTCCTCACTGAAAGCTCGTGTCTGTTCTATGACGTCTAATAGTGCTTGCAAACCTTCTGCAATACTGTTAAGCATTGTATGCCCTTCATTTGTATTCAACAAGACTTCTTTTGAAACCCTTTCTAAATTTTCCCTAACCTTACTAATGTATTCGAGTGATTGAGAGATAAGATCGAACAAAACTTCTTTTTTTGATGTGAATTCCAACTCTACCTCTTCTCCACCTTCAAAAAAAGAATCTTTTATTTCATCGTAATAATTTAAAGGGATTTCTTTTTCATTGATCTTTATTTTAGTTAAAACGCCTTGTGTTTTGCTAATATAATCTTGCACCATTTCTTCAAAAGTATTGTACTTATCTGCTGGAATATCTAAATTATCAGTTTTAACACCACTTATTCGCAACTTTATATTCTCATCATCAAACATTGTATTCACTCCTTTTTTCTGACTTCTAAAATATAATCGTCTAAAAAAGTTATTTCTTTAGAGTGAAAGTCCTACATTTTAATGTTATAATAAAAAGAGTAGATGTAAAACATATCTTTTTTTGTAGACATTTTAGAAATAAAATAAGGGTGGGGAACGGGGCGAAGGGTCGCTAAAGTTGTTTTAGAGTTTCAAAAGACATATATTTTTTGGGATTAGGAGGGGTCAGTATGGCTGATGTAAAAAGTAGAAGAGAAAAAATAATGAACGGTTTGGAAGAAGGTTCGATGTTGATTCTTTACTCAGGAAAAAGTCCAGTAAAAAGCGCAGACGAAACCTATAGCTTTACCCCTGATCGAAACTTCTACTATTTTACGGATTTAGATATAGAAAACGCTTATTTAGTAATTCACAAAACCGAATCAAAAACAGTTGAAAAACTATTCATAGAAAGAAACGATCCAAAGTTAGCTAGGTGGGTTGGTGAAAAACCAAGCAAAGAACATTGTTCTAAGTTTAGTAAAATTCAAGAAGAAGATATATCTTTTTTGGATGAATTAAATGGATATATTGGAGACACCTTATCAAGGTTTAACATTAAGAGTCTATATTTGTATTTAAAATCTCCTCATTGGGAAAATTTGACAAAAGAAAAGCTAATTGCTCAAGAAATACAAAGATTATTTCCATATGTCAGTGTAAAAGATGTTTCAGCAAAAATCGCAGAATTGAGAACTGTTAAAGATGAAGAAGAAATCAATAATATTAAGAAAGCTATTGAAATTACAAGAGAAGGGATTTTGAACATAATAAAAAATTCAAAACCTGGAATGTACGAGTACGAGCTGGAGGCATATTTTGATTTTTCTTTAAGAAAAAATGGGGTAAAAGATTTTGCTTTTAAACCAATAGTAGCTTCAGGACCAAACTCTACGATTTTACATTACTCTGCCAATGAACGAAAAACAGAAGAGGGCGATTTAGTATTGTTGGACTTGGGGGCACAATATAATTATTATAGTGGGGATATATCAAGAACTTTTCCCATAACTAGACAGTTTTCCCCAAGACAAGCAGAAATTTACCAAATTGTTTTAAATACCCAGAAAGAAGTTCAGTCACAAGTAAAACCAGGTTTGACCCTTTTTGAATTGAATGAAATTGCTAAGAAATCGTTAGCAGAAAGTTGTAAAAAAATAGGATTGATTAAAACCGATGAAGAACTTTCAAAATATTACTTTCATTCTGTGAGTCACTTTTTAGGTTTGGATACCCATGACGTAGGAGATAAGAATATTCCTTTAAAACCAGGAATGGTTATTACCAATGAACCAGGCCTTTATATAGAAGAAGAGGGTATCGGCGTTCGCATAGAAGATGATCTTCTAATAACTGAGAATGGATGCGAAAACTTGTCCAGAGAAATCCCCAAAGAAATAGAAGAAATTGAATGTATTTGGAGTGTGCTTTAATGGTAATTTTGGGAATAGATCCAGGCTACGGAAGGATAGGATACGGCGTCCTTGAAAAAAAAGGTAACATGTTCAACTTAATTGATTATGGTGTAATATACACCAGCAAAGAAGACGAACTTCCCAAAAGGTTACTGAACATAGACGAACAGCTTAGAAACTTAATAGAAACCTATAAGCCTGATGAGTCTGCTGTAGAAAAATTGTACTTCTTTAAAAACGTTGCAACCGCCATACAGGTAGGAGAGGCTAGAGGTGTTATACTACTTTGTTTAGAAAAAGAAAATATACCAATTTATGAATACACACCTTTTCAGATAAAACAGGCTGTTACAGGATATGGAAGGGCTGAAAAAGGACAGATTCAAAGGACTTTAAAATTATTATTGAAGTTGGAAAAGACACCTACTCCAGATGATGCAGCAGACGCATTAGCCACGGCTTTTTGTCATGGAAATTTTAGGAGGAGCTTCAAAAATGCAGGATATTAAAAATTTCTTGATGGAAAATGTAGGTTTTGTTCCTTTTGAACTAAGTGGAGAAATCATTGTAAAAGACGAAGAGGCAGAAATCAATTTACAGGATATAGGTAAAGATATCGATGAAGCTTCATTGAAGCTTTTCTTTAGTAGACTTCTCAAGAGAGAAGTCAAAATCTCTTTTACAAATGATGAAGGACCTGAATTTATCGTAAGAAATTGGCAACAGTTGATAATGAATCATCGTTTAAAAGATTATCTAAGACTTTTAAAGCCAGAATATAACCAAAAAAACAAAATAGTATTTAAAACGTACTCACCGATAGTAATAAACAGGCTAACAAAAGAAAAAGAGGAATTGGATAATATTTTATTTAAATATCTCGGTGACAGAATCCCTTATCAAATCATGATAGATGAAAGTTTAAAACCCACTTTTATCGATGATAGTTATCACAGGCCTGATACCGAGGATAGTAACTTGATGTCTAATTCAGATATTTCCAAAAAATTAGATGATACAGAAAGAGTCGTAATTATGGGAAGGGATTTTAAAAAGGTACCACAACCGTTATCGTTACTTCCTTCAAATGAAGGAAGTAACGTGGTAGTTAACGGGAAAATATTTTACAAAGAGTACAATGAAAAAGGTCCTATATCTACTCTTTATATCACTGATAAAAAAAGTTCCGCGGTTGTAAAAACATTTTCTGAAACGGCTAATAATTTAAACAATGAATTAGATGAGGGAGATAACGTATTAATTGAAGGAAGCATTTTTTATGATTCTTTTAGTCATGAATTTGCAATTAGACCTACAAATATAGTTAAGTTAAAAGAAGAAACTCTCGAAAGGAAAGATAACTACCCCACAAAAAGGGTGGAGCTTCATTTGCATTCAAAACTAAGTGCTATGGAAGGTTTACTCGATGTGGGCGAAATAGTGAAGACGATAAAAAATTGGGGCCATAAGGCGGTAGCTATAACTGATTCTGGTGTTGTTCAAAGTATTCCAGAATTTTATGAAAAAGCGGTCGCAGTAGGTATTAAACCAATTTTTGGGATTCAAGCATATGTCGTTGATGAATTTGTAAATATTATAAGTTTGCTGACAAAAGATAAAAAAATAAGTGAAACTGAGTTTGTTGTTTTTGACTTGGAAACCACTGGATTAGAACCTGCCATGAACGAAATTATTGAGATTGGTGCCGTGAAAATAAAGAATATGAAAATCGTGTCTAAGTTTCATCGTTTGGTGAAGCCAAGAAAACCTGTCTCAAACTTTACAAGTAATTTCACAGGTATAACGAATCAGATGCTGGAAGTTGAAAAACCGATAGAGGAAGTCCTACCTCAATTTTTGAGTTTCATAGAAGGTGCGGTTTTAGTTGCACATAACGCAATTTTTGATTACCGTTTTATACGGGAATGGGTTAGAAGAGTTTATAATGAACACTTTGAGCAAACTTATATAGATACCGTAGCCCTTTCAAAATCCTTGTTAACTTTGAAAAGCTATGGCTTGGCTAAGGTAGTTGAGGAGCTAAAACTCGGTAGTTTTGAACACCATAGGGCTCATGAAGACGCTAATATAACCGCTTTGGTGTTTTTAAAACTTATAGAAATGGCAAAATCCCAGAATGTGGAAATGTTGTCTGATCTTGAAAAATTAAAAAAATTCATAGATTTTAAGAGAATCCAACCGAACGATACGACTATTTTAGTCAAAAACAAAACCGGTCTTAAAAACCTTTATAAACTTGTTTCAAATGCCCATGTAAAATATTTTTACAGAGTACCCAGGATTTTAAAAAGTGAACTATCCCGAATGAGAGAAGGTTTGTTGATAGGTAGTAGTGGAACCGAAGATGGAGAAATCTTTCAGACCTATCTCAGAGGTGGATCTCATGATGAAATTATCGAAATCGCCAAATTTTACGATTATCTGGAATTAACCCCATTGGACGCTTTATCAGATAAAACTATTTCAGAAGAACAATTAAAAAAGATCTATCAAGATATATATAATCTTGGTAACGAATTGAACATGCCAGTTGTAATGGTCTCAAACGCTCATTACTTAGATAAAGAAGATCAAATCTTTTACAACGCATTAAAAGTAGGGGAAAAGAGAAAGACTTCTTCTGCACACAGATATTTGCGTACAACTGATGAGATGATAGAAGAAGCTCAAAGAATTTTTGGGGATAAAGAAATAGCCGAGAAAATTGTCATAACCAATACTAATGAGATTGCAGATCAAATAGAAATAATAAAGCCTCTTAGTAACAAACTTCATCCTCCAAAAATAGAGAACGCAGAAGTAGAGATAGAAGAACTTGCGAAGAAAAAAGCGTATGAAATATATGGGAATCCTTTACCAGAAATTGTTGAAAGCCGATTGAATAGAGAACTAGAATCCATCGTAAAACATGGTTATGCGGTACTTTATCTAATAGCCCAAAAAATCGTACAAAAATCTTTAGAAGATGGGTACTTGGTTGGTTCCAGGGGTTCCGTTGGTTCTTCTTTGGTGGCTACTATGTTGGGAATAACTGAGATAAATCCTCTACCTCCTCATTATATATGTCCAAGTTGTAAAAATGTGGAGTTTTTTGATAAAGAGGAAATAGGTTCAGGGTATGATCTTGTCGATAAAAGATGTGAAAAATGTGGAGCAAAAATGAAAAAAGATGGCCAAGATATCCCATTTGAAACATTCATGGGATTTGAAGGTGACAAAATACCCGATATAGATTTGAATTTTTCTGGAGATTACCAAAACATGGCACATAAATACATAGAAAAAATGTTCGGAGAAGATCATGTTTTTCGAGCGGGTACTATATCAACAATTGCAGATAGAACTGCCTTTGGCTTCGCTAAAAAATATTGCGAAGAGCAGGGGATAGTAAAAAATAGTGAAATAATGAGAATAGTCAAGGCGATAACAGGGGTAAAACGAACGACAGGACAACATCCCGGTGGCTTAATGATAGTTCCAAAAGAAGAGGAAGTTTACGATTACACACCGATTCAGTTCCCCGCCAATGATAATAAATCAAATGTTCAAACTACTCATTTTGATTACCACGTAATACATAACGATCTTGTAAAATTAGATGCACTCGGGCACGATGACCCTACATTCATTAAAATGATGTCTGATTTAACTGGGGTAGACCCCATGACTATTCCCATGGACGACAAGAAAACCTTGAGTTTATTCTCTTCTACAAAAGCATTGAAAATAGACTTAAAAAATGAATTGGGTACAACCGTTGGAACGTTAGGGGTCCCGGAGTTTGGTACTACTTTTGTCAGAATGATGTTGGAAGACACAAGGCCAAAGAGTTTTTCTGAATTGGTAAGAATATCTGGCTTATCACATGGCACCGATGTATGGGCTGGAATAGCTAAAAACTGGATCGACAGGAAGATTGCAACTTTAGACGAGGTAATTTCTTGTAGAGATGATATAATGAATTATTTATTATCCAAAGGCGCTCCACCCAAAAGTGCTTTTTCGATAATGGAAAAGGTGAGAAAAGGCAAAGGTATCAACGAAGAAGACATTGAACTAATGAAAGAATTAAAAGTGCCTGAATGGTTTATCATCTCTTGTCAAAAAATTAAATATCTCTTTCCAAAAGCTCATGCGGCTGCTTACGTTAGTATGGCCTTTAGAATCGCATGGTTTAAAGTTCATTATCCATTAGCTTTTTATTCTACGTATTTTACCGTCAAAGGTGATGAATTCAACTTAAAAGTCATTTTCTCCGGTAGAGATGCCATCAAAAAAAGGATATTTGAACTGCGTAATATGGATTTGGATGTTCGCAAAAAAAATGAGATGGTCGTATTAGAGTTGGCATTGGAAATGATGCTCAGAGGTTATAATTTTAAAATGGTTGATTTGAACAAGTCTGATTCAAAAAAGTTTTTGATAGATGGAAATTCTCTTGTTGTGCCTTTTATCAAGGTCCCTAATCTAGGGGAAAAAGCTGCAGAAAATATTATTAAATCAAGAGAGAGCGGGTTTAAATCCATAGAAGATTTTGCTGCAAAGAGTGGGTGTAACAGAACGAACGTGGAGACTTTAAGGAAATTAGGGGTATTGAAAGACTTGCCAGAAACAAATCAAATGTCACTATTTAAAGGATGAAATAAATGGAAGGTTGGTTGACTTATGGTGAATTAAAAAATATTACAAAACTTCTTGACGCATTCTGTGGTTCCGTTGAACCTTCCTTCAGAAATGCTTACTTTTATTATGACAGGGCTCTCAAAATTTATGCGACAGATGGATGTGCGAAGATATATCTAAATATTACCAAAGAATTCCTTCCGTTTGATGGGGTTGCCTCAGTTCCAATTCAATACTTAAAGGGAATTATAAGGGATACGAAGTTAAAAGATGATTCTCTGGTTAAATTAACTGTAGAAGATAAGCTCATATCCTTTGAAATTCAAGGGATCACATTGAATAGTAAAATCGAAAAGATGGATACCAAACAAATCGAGGTTAGTAGAGAATTTACTTTATTAAGCAAGAAAGAAATAGGATCTTTTCTTAATAAACTTGATTTTGTTTCTGCTTCTGCCAACGAAGGAGATGTCATTGACTTTTTTACGTTCAATGATAACTTAATTTTTGGTTATATGAGTAATTATTATAAATTGAACAGCATCTACGGAAATGTCCGGGAAGAGTTTCATAGAGAAATTCCGTTTATTTCCGCCCGGCATATAGTTAAATCTTTAAACCTTTTGAAAAAAAGTTCTATCCTTGAGTTTGGTATAGACAAAAAAGATATTGTATTAAGAATGCCAGGAATATTCATTAAAATATGTTCGTCCATGCCTTCTTACAATAAAAATTTGTTGGTAACCCAAAAGAGCTTTGTCGAAGAAAAAGAGATCAACACAAGGGAATTAAAAAAGGTTTTATCAAAACTATATGTAACATTTTCTGAAAGTAATATTGCCTACTTACTCTTAAATAAAGGAAACAGCTACATTTACAAAGAAAACAACAATTCAAAAATATCTTTTAAATTGCCCTATTCTTTTGAAAATCAATATTTAATAACGATACATATTAGAAAAATTCGCTCAATTTTATCGAGAATGTCAGAAAATATAATATTTTACTTATCCCCTAAAGAATTAGTTTTGGTAGAAAAGAAAAACGAAAAAAGAGCCAGTTTTTTAGTTCAAGAGTTCAGAAAGTTAACTTAACTAAATTATCTCCCCGAGATAAAGCGTTAACAGTAATTTAGAAAAACATCGTTCTCTTGAAAAGAAATTAAGATATAATTTTGTTGTAATAGCGACAATTTTAGTTATATTTAATTTAGTCGGGGAGGAAATGTATGAAAAGTATTTTAAGTTTCTTTCGGGATTTTGGAAGAATTTTCAAGTCTTTATCAAAAGATTTAGATATGTACGTCGAGAAAGATCCGGTTGCAAAAAACAAGTGGAAGGTATTTTTCACTTCCATCCCTTTTCATGGGTTGATGGCTTACCGTTTTGCTAATTTCTTTTATAGGCACAAGATTTATCCTGTTGCTTACATTATATATGTGTTGAGTAAGATAGTACATTCTATGGATATACATCCCGCAGCCTATATTGAACCTGGAGTAGTCATTGACCACGGTTTTGGCGTTGTTATTGGAGAAACTGCGAGCGTTGGTAGCGGGACATTGATCTACCATGGGGTAACTCTGGGAGCTAAAACTGTTACCACCGGAAAAAGACACCCAATAGTTGGTAAAAATGTTATGATCGGTGCTGGAGCTAAAGTTCTTGGACATATATACATAGGAGATGAATCGGTCATTGGCGCTAACTCTGTCGTTTTAATGGATGTGCCGCCTAAATCATTGGCAGTTGGGGTACCGGCAAAAATTAAAAAAATCAATTGTCCCTCTTCTAATTACTATGACTTAAACAATACGATAAACTCGGATTTTGTAATTTAAATGATTCTATTTAAAAACTTTTAACAGTGAAAGATTTTTTGTTGAATCTAATCTGAAATAAAATTAAACATATGGAAGGTGATCTTTTGATTTACACGTCGATAGGGAACACTCCAATTATTACATTATCAAAGATTATTCAACCTGGAAGGGTTTTTGTTAAATTAGAAAAAAATAATCCCGCAGGTAGTGTAAAAGATAGGCCTGCATTTTTTATGATACGAGATGGTGAAATTAAGAACAAACTTAATGAAAGCCAAAATATAATTGTAGAACCAACGAGTGGAAACACCGGCATAGCTTTGGCAGCAATTGGTAGAAGCAGAGGTTATCGAGTCATATTAACTATGCCTGAAAGTATGAGTGAAGAAAGAAAGAAAATTTTAAAGTTTTTTGGTGCCGAGTTGATACTTACTCCCGCCGATCAAGGAATGAAAGGAGCAATTAACAAAGCTTTAGAGATTGTGAACGAAACAAAAGGGTATATGCCCAATCAGTTCTCAAATCCTGCCAATCCATATTCACATGAAGTAACTACCGGACCTGAAATTATCAAACAGATGGACTATTCTTTGGAAGCTTTTGTTGCAGGAGTAGGAACCGGTGGTACAATAACTGGGGTAGCGAGGGCGTTAAAAAAAGCATTTTCAGAATGTGTTAGAATAGTGGCAGTAGAACCAACCAGTTCACCTGTTATATCTGGAGGTAACCCTGGTAAACATAAGATTCAAGGTATAGGAGCGGGATTCATTCCAGATAATTTGGATCAGAATCTAATCGATGAAGTAATCCAGATAAATGACGAAGAAGCTATTGAAATGACTAAACAACTTGCAAAAGACGAAGGATTGTTTGTAGGGATATCTTCTGGTGCAAATATCCTGGCAGCAGTCAAATTAGCCGATAGAATGGAAAAAGGCAGAAGAATTGTTACCATTGCCCCCGATAGTGGGGATAAATATATGAGTCTATTGTGAATTTATGTTAACATATACATGGTATAATTAGTCTCGATCTTAAACAGAGTAAAGAAACACAGAACAGGAGGAATTATTGATGTCAGAAAAGTATTGCTCTTTTTGTGGGAAACCAGCAAGCCAAGCAGGGGCTTTAATTGCCGGTCCTAACGGTATTTATATTTGTGACGAGTGTATTAATCTTTTTCAAGAGTTAGTTGAAGAGAATAAAACAAAAAACGGGGAAAAGACTGAAACAAAAGTTAAACCTCTTCCAACTCCACGACAGATAAAATCAGAACTTGATAAATATGTAATTGGTCAAGAAACAGCTAAGAAAATAATTTCTGTTGCTGTTTACAATCATTATAAGAGAATATATTCTTCAAAGAATATCAATGATGTTGAGTTAGATAAATCTAACGTTTTATTGATCGGTCCCACAGGTACTGGAAAGACTTTGATCGCTCAAACTTTGGCTCGGATATTAGATGTTCCCTTTGCCATTGCAGATGCTACCACTTTAACTGAAGCTGGGTACGTTGGAGAAGATGTTGAAAACGTTATACTGAGGCTTTTGCAAGCTTGTGATTATGATGTAAAAAAAGCTGAAAAAGGGATAATTTATATCGATGAAATTGATAAAATATCAAGGAAATCGCCAAACCCATCAATCACCAGGGACGTTTCTGGTGAAGGAGTGCAACAGGCATTACTTAAAATTGTTGAAGGGACTTTAGCAAACGTTCCCCCTCAAGGAGGAAGAAAACATCCTTACCAAGAATTTATCCAAATAGATACCTCAAAGATTCTTTTTATTGCAGGAGGGGCGTTTGACGGTTTGACAGACATAATAAAACACAGGGTAAAGGATTCTTCTTTAGGATTTGGAGCCGACATAAAAAGTAACAACAAACAGAGAGATGGTGAGGTCTTAAAAAATATTGTCCAAGATGATCTTATTAAGTATGGGTTAATTCCAGAATTTGTTGGTAGGTTCCCTGTCGTTGCAACCCTCAACGATTTGGATGAAGAAGACCTCATTAAGATCGCCATGGAGCCAAAGAATGCTTTATTCAAACAATATCAAAAGATGTTGGAAATAGAAGGTATAAAGCTAGAAATTACTGCTGAAGCTATGAAAGAGATATGTTCGCAAGCCTTGAAACGAGGCACGGGTGCAAGGGCTTTAAAAACAATATTTGAAGAGATAATGCTCGATGTAATGTATGAAGCTCCGGAGATAAAAAATAAAATTAATAAAATTGTTATAGATGAAGAGGTTGTAACTAAGAAAAAACCAGCCGTGAAAAGGAAAGAAAGCGCTTGAACATATTAGAAAGTGAAAAAGATCCAATCATTTTTGGAATAGAAACATCTTGTGATGAAACGGCTGTGGCGATATTAAAAGGTAAAGATCAACTGCTTTCTAATTTAGTTAATTCACAGATCGATGTTCATAAGGTATTTGGAGGAGTTGTACCAGAAGTTGCCGCTCGAAAACATGTCGAAGTTTTGTACAAACTAAGTTTGAAAGCCTTCGAAGAGGCACAAATTACCCCAAACGACATAGATGCAGTTAGTGTATCTTTCGGCCCTGGATTAATCGGGGCTTTACTTATCGGGGTGAGTTTTGCTAAGGGGATGTCTTTGTCCTTGGGGAAACCGTTAATTGGTGTAAATCATTTAATGGGGCATATATACGCTAACTTTCTCGATTTCCCAAATCTGAAACCTCCTTTTGTCACATTATTAGTTTCCGGTGGACATACAGCAATTTTGCTAGTTAAAGATTATTTGGACTTTGAAATAATAGGGGAAACACGTGATGATGCGGCGGGAGAAGCTTTTGATAAAGTCGCTAGGATTTTGGATTTGGGTTATCCAGGAGGACCAGTTATAGATGAAATTTCAAAAAAGGCTCAAAAATTGTACGATTTTCCTAGACCATTGTACAACAAAGGATACGATTTTTCTTTTTCTGGCTTAAAAACATCTGTTTTGTATTTTGTAAGAGATTATCCGGAGGCAAAAAAAGAAGATATAGCTGCTTCATTTCAAGAAGCAATAATAGACACCCTTGTTTATAAAGTTACTAAATTTGCAATTAAAGAAAATATAAAAGATATTGTAATAGCAGGAGGAGTTGCCGCAAACTCCCTGTTGAGAGAAAAATTAAATGCTTTTAAAGACAAATTGAATATCTATTATCCAAGACAATCGTTATGTACTGATAATGCAGCGATGATATGCCGTGCTGGGTACGAAAAGTATATAAGAAACATGTTTGATACGTTAGATTTGGATGTTGTTCCTAATTTGGGATTATCTAAAATATAACAACAATTAGTTCTGTGGATGGTTGACGGTAAGGGATTATTATGATATAATAAATTTCGGAAAAGTTAATAACTATTATGGAGAGATGGCCGAGTGGTCGAAGGCGCACGCCTGGAGAGCGTGTGACGGTTAAAAGCTGTCCGTGGGTTCAAATCCCACTCTCTCCGCCATCAAAAATAATAAATGCTGGAAATTTTCCAGCATTTATTATTTTATTATAATATTATTTTATTATTTAACAGTTTCTTTCATACCCGCTTTTATAGCCTTTAGGTTTATTTCTAACAAGTTTCTCTTTTTCCCTGTCAACTTTTCTTTCAAAGCTTCTTCTACGGCTTCAAAGGTGACTGCTTGAGTTACTTTTAAGTAAGCTCCAAGCATAACCATATTTAAAACTTTTAAATTACCTAGTTCGTCCGCTATTTCATTAGCAGGTACTTTAACTAAATGTATGTCTTTTCTTTCTGGTTTTCTATCGATTACAGAAGAGTTGATCAACAATAGCCCATTCTCTTTTAATACTTTTTCGAATTTTATCATAGAAGGAATATTGAACGCAGCAACTTCATTTGGTTCATCTAACACCGGTGACGCAATGTATTCATCAGAAATTATTACCGTACAGTTTGCAGTTCCACCTCGCATTTCAGGTCCATAAGATGGAAGCCATGTGGTATATTTTCCATCAATCATAGCCGCTAAAGAAATTATTTGACCGAAAAGCATTACACCTTGTCCACCAAAACCGGCGGCTATTAATCCATGGTATGACATAAAAACACCTCCATTTATTTATTCCCTTTGATATTTGTAAGAACAAGGGAATATAAGATGACTAGCGAACGTCTCCCACTTTATCGACATATACACCTAAAGGAAATTCTTTTACCATATTATCTTCCAACCACTTCATAGATTCTATGGGTGTTAATCCCCAATTAGTGGGGCATGTTGATAAAACTTCAACTAAACCAAAACCTATATTATTGAGTTGAGCATAAAAAGCCTTTTTTAAATACTTTTTTGTTTTTATTACGTCTTGTGGAGTTGTAACTTTTGTACGAGCTAGAAACGCAACTCCTGACAATTCTTTTAGAACCTCTGAAACATGAATAGGATACCCTTCAATATTTTCTCTTCTTCCATATGGGGTAGTTGTAGTTTTCATTCCTAAAAGGGTAGTTGGTGCCATTTGCCCTCCTGTCATACCGTATATAGCATTGTTTATAAAAATTGTTGTAATACGTTCACCTCTATTGGCAGCATGTATTATTTCTGCGGTTCCAATAGCTGCTAAATCACCGTCCCCTTGGTATGTAAAAACAACGTTATCTGGACTTGCTCTTTTGATACCAGTAGCTACCGCAGGTGCCCTTCCGTGAGCTGCTACGGTGCCATCTACATCAAAAAATTCATAAGCAAATACGGAACATCCAACAGGTGCAACCATTATGGTTTTACCTTGTATTTCCAACTCATCGATGACTTCAGCGATCAATCTATGAACAATTCCGTGAGAACATCCTGGACAATATGTAAACTCTTTTTCACTTAATGAGGTTGGTGCTTTAAATCTTTCTGCATAAGCCATTAATTTCACCTTCCTTTAAACTAATTCCATTAATTTTGCCAATACTTCTCCTGGGGTTGGAACTACTCCACCCGTTCTTCCATAAAATTCTACTGGTTTTTTTCCGTTGACTGCCAGTCTTACATCCTCCACCATCTGACCGAAACTCATTTCTACGGTGAAGAACAATTTAGCGTTTTCAGTGTATCTTCCCAATTCTTCATATGGAAAGGGCCATAAACTTATTGGGCGAAATACCCCTGCTTTTACGCCTTTCTCCCTGGCACTATCCACAACTGATTTAACTATTCTTCCCATCGTTCCATAGGCAACCAGCACAACTTCTGCATCGTTTAATTTATATTCTTCAAATAATTTTTCTTCTTTTACTATTGTTTTGTATTTTTCATGTCTTTGAATATTCATTTTTTCTAATTTTACAGGGTCTAAATCAAAGGATGTAACTCTGTGTGGTTCTCGCTGCATTTTTGTTCCAGTCAATGCCCAATCTGAATGATCGGGTAAAGTGTTTAGATTTTTAAAGCTGGGGAATGTCACTGGTTCCATCATTTGACCAAGCAATCCGTCTGTTAACACTAACACTGGTATTCTGTACTTATCAGCAACATCGAAAGCACGAATAGTCAATTCAACAGCTTCTTGAAGGGATTCTGGACCAAATACGATCAACTTATAATCCCCATGTCCACCACCTTTTGTGGCTTGAAAATAGTCTGATTGCGCTGGTTGTATGTCTCCCAATCCTGGTCCACCTCTCACAACGTTTACAAAAACGCATGGAAGTTCGGCTCCTGCTATGTAAGAAACCCCTTCTTGCATTAAAGAGAATCCAGGGGAAGAAGTGGAAGTCATAACCCTTTTTCCGGTGCTAGCTGCTCCATATATCATATTTGAAACTGCCACTTCGCTTTCAGCTTGTAAAAAAGTGCCATTTACCTCAGGTAATCTTCTTGCCATGTATTCTGTTAATTCACTTTGTGGAGTAATTGGGTAACCAAAATATAATCTACATCCCGCTCTTATTGCAGCTTCACCTATTGCTTCAGTACCTTTTACCATAATTTTTTCGGTTTTTTGCATAAATAATCAACTCCTTGCCTTTTCTAATACTTTTACAGTTATACATACATCTGGACACATTTGATAGCAAAAACCACATCCTATACAATTTTCAATGTCCTTAACTTGTGCTGGGTGATATCCTTTGTTGTTGTACCCTTTAGAAAATTCAAGGACGTCTTTGGGACAAGCTTCAATACATAGTCCACATCCTTTACATCTTTCTTTATCAATATCAATTGCAAACTTTGTCTCTTTCATCGTTTTCCCTCCAATCATTCAATTTTTACTGAGTTTAAAAGTTCTGAAGCTTATTTTAGCGCCCCTTCGCCCCGCTCAAAAACCATAATCTCCAAAAAATCTTTGAATCACAAATTTTTCGAACTTGGTATTTATCTTGTCCTCTAAATTTCTAGTTACTACTGTAAATGCCACGGGGATATTTGTTATGTTGGATACTTCTCCTATTATGTTTTCCCCTTCTTCTATGATTTCTTTAGTTGTTTCATTTTGAATGTTTGAATTTACCACTAAATAATTAATTTTTAGTCGTGAGCTACTTTCCAAGGATTGCAAATTTTTTATTATATATTCTTTAGTATCCATAAAAGGCCTTCTCGTATTGATTACAAAGTACAGGGCACATTTTGAATTATCTATATAATTTTTTAAAGATCCTAAAACTTTCACACCGTCTTCGTTTCCCCCTACGTCTATTACAGTTTTATAATCTTGGTTTGTTATGTATCCTCCTATTTCACCAGGAACGATGGGAACGTCGGCATGCATATATTTTGCTGGGGGAGTGATTACCTTAATATCTTTTCGATTCAATTCTTCAATTTTATCTCTTACCCGAAAGTACGGGCTTATGATATCCAAATCCGCAATGGCAACATTTTTGTGCTCTTTTTTTAATTTCAACGCTACGTTCATAGAAACTTCCGTTTTCCCGGACCCAAACATCCCAATGAAAATATGAACTTGATAATCTTTTAATAAATTTTTCAACATGGATTTAGAGCTCCTTTATTTGTACATTTTTGCTGGTTCTTCTTGTTTTATTACTCGAAGTGCCGCAAGGGCTAAGGCTTTTTCTTCGTCTCCTCCAGGAAACACATAAACCGGGGCGATAAAACTTACTTTTTCTTTTATTTGTGGGACAAGAAATTCATTTTCATATGCCATTCCTCCAGTTAAGGCTATGGCATCAACGTCATAATTCAAAACTGCGGACATTTTACCTATCCATTTAACAATTTGATGTATCAATCCAAAATATACCAATTCAGCCTTTTTATCACCGCTTTTTATTCTTTTTACGACCTCTCTCACATCATTCGTACCTAAATAAGCAATTAACCCTCCATTACCTTTTATGAGCTTCCTTATTTCACCTTCAGAATATTTTCCTGAGTAGCAAAGGTCTATAAACCCAACAAGGGGTAACGTTCCTGATCTTTCAGGCGTAAAAGGGCCGTCTCCATCAAGGGCGTTGTTAACATCAACTACCTTGCCTTTTTTGTGGACTCCAATGGATATTCCCCCACCCATATGAACAACGATGAGATTCAAGTCATAATAATTACGACCCAATTTTTCACTGAGCGATCTCGCCACAGCTTTTTGATTTAAAGCGTGGAAAATAGATTTTCTGTGAAAGAAAGGATGACCTGAAACTCTTGCTATATCTTCCATCTCATCCACCACAACGGGATCGGCTATGTAAGCTTTTACACCAATCTGTTCAGCTAGTTCGTTTGCTATAAGAGCCCCTAAATTCGATTCGTGTTCTCCATATTTAGCGCTTCGTAATTCTTCTAGCATCCGATCATTTATTTCATAAGTCCCACTTGGTATAGGTCTTAAAAGCCCTCCACGCCCAATGATGGCTGAAAAACTGTGTAAGTTTATTCCTTCTTCACTCAAAAACTGTAAAATCATATTCTTCCTAAATTCGTATTGATCGGCAACGGCTTTGAATTTTTTTAATTCATTCACATCGTGATCTATCACTTTTTTTAATCTTTGATTTTCATCTTCATAAACAGCAATTTTGGTCGATGTGGACCCTGGGTTTATAACGAGAATTTTATACATATGAATTCTCCTTTTTAAATTTAAGACATTAAAATTGAAAACGCCATAGCGTTGAGTTTGGATTCATCACTATCAGCTCTAGAGGTCAAAACAACCGGTTTTTTGCCCCCTACAATTGAACTCGCCAGCTTTGCATCGGCGAAATATACTAAGGTTTTATACAATATATTTCCTGCTTCTATATCCGGCATGATTAATATATCCGCATCACCAGCGACTTTACTGTTTATTCCTTTGTGTATAGCTGCTTCTTTAGATATGGCATTGTCCATAGCGAATGGTCCGTCTACTATGCAACCTTTTATCTGACCTCTTCTGTACATTTGTGCTAATATCGCTGCTTCTACTGTAGCAGGCATCTTCGGGTTAACCTGTTCTAATGCCCCTACAACAGCAACTTTCGGTGTTTCTACACCTAACTTATGGGCAACTGACACAGCGTTGTTTATAATATCAACTTTTTGTTCAAGAGTTGGAGCGATCACCATACCAGCATCAGAGATTATCAACAACTTGTGGTATCTGGGTATTTCAAAGGCACAAACTAAATTCATTGTTTTTCCTGTTTTTAAACCATATTCATCCTTTAAATATACCGATAAAATCTCTGAGGTGGTCAGTTTTCCTTTCATAGGTAGATCGGCTTCTCCATTGGCAACCGCTTGTATTGCTCTTTTTGCTGCTTCAAGAGGGGTTGAAGCATTTCTGATTTCTATGTTAGTCGTATCAAGTCCGATTTCTTCTGATATCTGTTGAATTTTTACTTTATCACCATACAAGATAAAGTTACATAAATCAATTTCCTTAGCTTTTTGAACAGCTTTCAAGACAACGTCATCTTCGGCAGCTGCCACCGCAATCGTTTTTGATTTGTGTTCATTTTTTACTAATTCTATAATTTGACTTATACTTTCAATTTTCATAAAATATTTCACCCTCCCATACATTAGCATTCTCTGAGTTATTGAGTGCTCTCAATGCTCCTAGAGCGAGTCCTTCCATTTCGTAAGCACCAGGATAAACCATTACCACACCTAATTTATCGATCCTTCTTTTGATCAGTTCAACAAAGTAATCGCTATGAGCCATTCCACCAGTCAAGATAATTGCATCGAGATCTCCACCTAGGATTGCTGCCATCCCACCTATTTCCTTTGCAACTTGATAAGCCATGGCTTCTACAATTGATTTTGCATAATCATCTTTTTCGGCAAGTTTTAAAGCATCTTTTAAACTTGCTGTTTTTAAATATGCAAACAAACCTCCTTTTCCTACAAATGTAGATTTGACATCATTTTTGGAGTAAGAATGCATATTTTTAAAAATCCATTTTGCAAGATCCCCCATTGGTAATTCTCCCGTTCTTTGGGAACTAAAAGGTCCTTCATCTGTTGCGTTGTTAACATCGATCATAAGGCCTTTTCTTTGCGCCCCAACAGAGATTCCACCACCCAAGTGAGCTATAACAAAATTACATTCTTCATATTCTTTGTTCAATTCTTTTGCCGCAAATCTTGCCACAATTTTCATGTTCAAAGCGTGGAATAAACTGTGCCTTTCAAGTTGAGGTATTCCTGATATTCTTGCCTCGGGAATAAATTCGTCAACAGAAATAGGATCTGTGATGAAAACAGGTAAGTCTTTCGAAGAACTTTTTGATAGTTCAAAGGCGATTACAGCAGCTAAGTTTGATGCATGTTCAACTCTTGTTTTGGTTTTAAGATAATTAACCATATTCTCATCTACACGATAAGTTCCACTTTTCATAGGAGGGAGTATCCCCCCCCGTGCAGCTATCGCATCTAATTCATCGATAGATATGTTGTATCTTTTTAGAAAATCTTCTACACACTTTTTACGAAAAGGAAGTTGGTCCATAATCGTTTTGCAATTTTCTATCTCGTTACTGGAGTGTTCTATACTTTCTGAGATTACTTCATTGTTATCTTCAAAAATCGAGAGCTTCGTGGACGTTGCCCCTGGATTTATGACCAATATTTTATACATAAAAAAGCTCCTCCTATAATTAGTTTTTTTAGGATTAGCTACTCAAAGATTTCATTTTTACATAACTTTCTGCGACTTTTCTCAATCTTCTTATTCCCTCTTTTATTTCTTCATGTGAAGGAAGGCAGAAAGATAATCGCATGTGATTTTTTTCTACCTCGTTTACATAAAATGCCTCTCCCGGAACGTACAATACTTTGTTCTTCTTTGCTTCTTCAAACATTTCCATAGTATCTACCCATTCAGGAAAAGTTAACCATATGAAGAGACCACCTTCGGGGCGAGTCCAGCTTACCCCTTGCATATCACCAAATTCCTCTTCTAACGCATTCAACATACTGTCTTTTTTTGACTTATAAAGTTCTAATGTTGGTTTTAACTGTTCTATCCTATCATGGGCTTGGAGATATCTAGCGGCTAATCTCTGGGTCAAAGTTGGGGTACATAGATCTACACCTTGTTTAATAATTGTAAACTTCCTTAATAAGTCTGTTGAAGCAATAATTATCCCAATTCTCAGACCCGGACACAAAATTTTAGAAAAGGTGTTCAACAAGATCGTCCTTTCTGGCTCAAGAGAGTAAATGGAAGGAATTGGCTCTCCCTCAAATCTCAACGCACCATATGGATCATCCTCGATAATTAAAAAGTCGTATTTATGTGCTAAGTTAATTAATTTCTTTCTTTTTTCTAGTGGCATACTTACTCCTGCAGGATTTTGAAATGTTGGTACCACGTAAACGAATTTAAACTTATCAATTTCGCCCTTATTTACCAATTCATTTAATTTTTCTTCAAGGATATCAACATTCATTCCATCATCTTCCAAGGGTATTTCCAAAAACTTTGGAAACATTTGTTTAAAAGCACTAACAGCGCCTAAATAAACAGGTTTTCCTACTGCACAGTAAGAATCTTCATCGAGCAAGGCCAGCCCTATCAATTGCAAGGCTTCCTGGGAGCCAACAGTTACCAACATATTCTCAGGGGATACGCCTTCTATTCCTTCATGTTTTTTTAGTAGATTTATATAAGCTTTTTTTAATTCGTTATCTCCCTCGGTAGGACCATACTGCAGAGTTATTTTGTATTCTTCTTTAACAATTTTTGCAGCAATTTCTCCTAATTCTTCTCGAGGAAAAGTCTCAGGGTCAGGTACACCGCCACCAAATGATATCATCTCCGGATCAGAAGCTACCTTTAATAATTCCCTTATAATGCTTGCTTTCGCAGTTTTTGCAACTTGTGAAAACTTTTTTTCATAGTCCATAGTTTATCCCCCTTTTTTATTATTTACCCTACAATTCAATTATAATCGAATAATCTAGATAAGTCAAAGTCGATTACAGAAGATTACAGACATTTATTGACGATTAGAAGCGATTATTGTCGATATGAAAAAAATTTCATGAAAAATATTTCATTATAAAAATTTAACATTGAGATGTGATAGCTGATCTTAATTAATTTGGAAAATCAAATATTGTGTTAGAATTTAGGGTGATGTTGTGGAAATGTTGGTAATTATCTGGATGCGTTTGTGCTGAAAAACTTGTCAACTTGAGGAGGTAAATGATGGAAAAGATCAAATTGGGGATCATTATATGTGATCGTTATCGTACATGTGCAGGGGGAAAATGTTTTAGATCTCTTGAAAATCGTGAAGGGGCTTTCGAAATTTACAAAGACAAGGAAATCGAAATTTTCGGATACACAACGTGCGGTGGATGTCCCGGCGGAAACATAGAATATGCTCCGGATGAAATGATAAAAAACGGAGTAGAAGTAATTCATTTAGCCACAGGCATGGTCGTCGGGTATCCTCCATGTCCTTATGTATCTTACTTCAAAAAATTCATAGAAGAAAAATATGGTGTAAAAGTCGTGGTTGGTACGCACCCTATACCTCAAAAATATTACATAACCCACTCAAATTTAAAAAGTTGGGAATCGCCAGAATGGAAAACTCTTTTGGATCCAACTCTGACAGATGAAACCACGCGTTTGAATTACGATTAAGATTGTAACTATTCCTGTAAGCCAGTTAAAAAGCAATGGGCCACTCCTGGCCCATAACAAATTTTATGCTCTTTTTATCCTTTATTTTATTCTCTTTAATACTTCAGTTAAAAGTTGATATACTCTTTGGGTTGATGAAATACTTAATGATTCCTCGGGAGTGTGATTGTTGTAAATATTTGGTCCAATCGATACCATATTGATTTTACCTAATTTTTCCTGTAGAAAGCCACATTCTAACCCGGCATGAACTGCATCAACTTTCATTTCTTGGTTATTGTTCAATTCTTTATATACTTCATTCATAATCTGTCGAATTTTTGAATTGGGTTCATATTCCCATGCTGGATAATCCGATACTAACTCCATTTTTGCACCAATTAAATCACAAACACTTGCAATGCGATCGTTGATCTCCTCTTTTAAGGATCTTACTGAGCTTCGAACAGCGCTACTTAAAATGATAAAATCCTCTTTTGTTTCTAATGTTCCAATATTATTCGAGCTTTCTACTAAACCCTCTATATTTGCGCTCATGGTCTGTATTCCTGCAGGAATTAAACGAAGGGCATGAATAAGATTCGTTTTTGTGCTATCTGCAAACACTCGTTTCACAGATTCAATTTTATTCAGCTGTATTTGAATGTTAGGATCTGATGCTTCAAATTCTTTCTTGAACACTTTTTGATATGTATCAACCATGTTTTCAATTTCATTTCGATTGGTTAGATCTGCAACAATAATGGCAGAGGCCATTTTCGGGATGGCATTCATTTTTTCTCCACCTTTGACGTTGGCGATTTGAATATCAAACGATTGGTGAAGAACTTTTAAAATTCTGCCCAATAATTTAATAGCGCTTGCTCTGTGTTTATCAATCTCAAGCCCTGAATGCCCGCCTCGTAAACCTTTTATCGTTATGGCGTATGATTGTTTTTGCGGATTAGCTTCTTTCCACTCAATCGGAATCGAAACGACATTTCTCACACCTCCAGCACAAGAGGCCAGCATCTTTCCCTCTTCTTCGGAGTCTAGATTAATCAAAATCTTACCGGATAAGTGTTCCGGATGCAGATTCCGCACGCCATCCATCCCTGTCTCTTCTGCTACTGTGAATAAACATTCGAGCGGTGGATGTTCTAATTCTTTTGATTCTAATATAGCCATAATCATCGCCACAGCAATACCATTATCTGCTCCTAATGTAGTTCCTTCTGTTTTTACATAATCTCCTTCAACAAAAATCGGAATCGGGTCTTTGGAAAAATCAAAAGGAAAGTCCTCTTTCTTCGCACAAACCATATCCATATGACCTTGAAGAATGACCGTAGGAGCCTGTTCATACCCCGATGTTCCAGATTTTTTGATAATGACATTCAAAGATTCCTCTTGAATTACTTCAAGACCAAGATCTTTTCCATACTGAGTCAAATAATCGCTAATCTGCTTTTCATTCCCCGATTCTCTTGGAATTCTGCTGATTGCCTCAAAATGTTTAAATACAGATGCCGGTTGAAGTCCTTCTAATTTGCCTTTCATAATATCTACTCCTTTTTGTTATTTAACCCGCGATTTCATTATAATCAAATAATCAAGATAAGTCAAAGTGGATTACAGCCGATTACCAACTTTTATTGACAAATAGAATTGATTATTTCCGTTATGAAAAATATTTTATTATAAAAATTTTACATTAAGATGTAATATCTGATCTTAATTAATTTGGAAAATCAGATAGTGTGTTAAAATATTAAAAATGTGATTTTTATATTAGACATCTTACAATTTAAAAAAAGAGGTGTTGACAGTGTGGGAAGCTTTAAAAGGTTCTGATAGCGAAGTTTACGAGATCCTTCAAAAAGAGCTTAAAAGGCAAGAGTATGGTTTAGAGTTGATCGCATCAGAAAATTATGCATCAAAATCTGTTATGGACGCCGCAGGAAGTGTTTTTACTAATAAATACGCCGAAGGTTACCCAAAAAGAAGATATTACGGAGGGTGTGAATATATAGACGAGGTTGAGACACTAGCAAGAAATAGGGTAAAAGAACTTTTCAATGCAAAGTTTGCGAACGTTCAACCCCATTCAGGTTCTCAAGCAAATATGGGTGCTTATCTGGCACTTATGAAACCTGGGGATACGTTAATGGGAATGTCGTTGAGCCATGGAGGTCATCTAACTCACGGTGCCCCCGTAAATTTTTCAGGTATGCTATTCAATGTCGTTTCTTATGGTGTTGATGAAGAAACGGAAACAATCAATTATGATGAGGTTGAAAGAATAGCGAAGGATGCAAAACCTAAAGTTATTGTTGCAGGTGGAAGTGCATACTCTAGGATAATAGATTTTAAAAGATTTAGAGAGATAGCCGATGAAGTTGGTGCGTATTTAATGGTTGATATGGCCCATTTTGCAGGATTAGTTGCGGCTGGTATTCATCCAAACCCAGTTGAGTATGCCCATGTTGTTACTTCAACAACGCATAAAACTTTAAGAGGACCAAGAGGTGGAATTATTTTAACAAATGACAGTGATATTTATAAGTCAATCAATAAAATTATTTTTCCAGGCATACAAGGCGGTCCATTAGAACATATAATAGCAGCAAAGGCTGTTGCCTTTAAAGAAGCCATGAGTGAAGAGTTCAAAGAATATCAAAAACAAGTAGTTAAAAATTCCAAGGCTTTAAGCAATGAACTTTCTAATAAAAATTTGAGAATCGTCTCAGGTGGAACGGATACGCATTTGTTCTTGGTCGATCTATCTGAGCTGAATATTACAGGGAAAGCCCTCGAAAAGGCTTTAGGGCAATGTGATATTACGGTTAACAAAAATACTGTCCCGAAAGAAAAGTTGTCACCCTTTGTTACTAGTGGAATAAGGATAGGTACACCCGCTGTTACCACACGCGGTATGAAAGAAAAAGAAATGAAAGAAATCGCTTCAATGATAGCAAAAGTTGCAAATAATGTTCTTGATGAAGAAGGGAATATAGATAAAGATTTAGCACAAGAAATTAGAAAAGATGTTGTTTCTCTTTGTCAACGTTTCCCAATGTATGCAGATCTTGTGGAGTAAGAGGGACACCTACGGGTGTCCCCTATATATTACATATTATTTCCAGCTATTTAAATAATCTTGCTGCTCTTTGGATAGGGTGTCAATCTCGATCCCTAATGTTTTTAGTTTGATTTGTGCTATTTTTTCGTCTATTTCATAAGGTACTGGGGAAAGATTTACTTTCATATTTTGGTGGTTTTCTTTGATGTATTTCGCACCTTCTAATTGTAAACTGAATGAAAGATCCATTATTTCTGCGGGATGACCGTCGCCGTTAACTAGATTAACCAGTCTTCCTTGTCCTAATAAAAATACGCTTTTCCCGTTTGGTAATTTGTATTCTTCTACTCCGTTTCTTACATTGATTTTGTCTACCGCAATTTCTTCCAAATCCTTTACCTTTACTTCAACATCAAAATGTCCTGCGTTGGAAAGAATTGCTCCATCCTTCATTTCTAAAAAGTGCCTTTTCGTTATTACATCGATGTCACCTGTTACCGTAACAAAAAAATCACCGTATTTTACCGCCTCATCCATTTTCATAACCCTAAAGCCATCCATTATCGCTTCGTTAGCTTTTATGGGATCAACTTCAGTTATTATTACGTTGGCGCCTAACCCCTTTGCTCTCATAGCAACACCTTTACCGCACCAGCCGTATCCTGCTACAACTACTACCTTACCCGAAACAGAAAGATTGGTAGATCTCATAATTCCATCCCACGTTGATTGTCCTGTACCATACCTGTTGTCAAACAAATATTTCATGTAAGAGTCGTTTATTAAAATCACAGGTACAGGTAATTTATTTTCTTTGAAAAGGGATTTGTATCTTTTTACACCTGTGGTTGTTTCCTCACATATTCCCCAAAGATTGCTTACTTTTTCGGGGTGTTTTTCTATTAAGGTTATTCCCAAATCTGCTCCGTCGTCTAAAATTATATTAGGGTTAGTTTCTAATATTTTATCGATATTTTTCCAATAGACCGATTCATCTAAAGTTCTTTCTGCATGGACGTTGAGTCCATATTCTTTCAGAGCTTCCACGACATCTTCTTGCGTGGATAAGGGATTACTCCCTGTTATTGCAACGTTGGCACCTAATTCGTGCAAAACTATTCCTAAATAGGCTGTTTTTGCCTCTAAATGGATGCTTATAGCTACATTTACACCTTCAAAGGGTTTTTCTGTTTGGTATAGATTTTTTAAATAGTTTAAGACTTTCATGTGTTTTTTTACCCATTCTATTTTCTTTTTTCCGCTTTCTGCTAGTGAAGTCATCTTACTCCTCCTTGCTTCCGTCTTTTAGTGACTTAAGAAATTCTAAAAACTCAATATATAGCCCCCATTCCTCACTCTCCGCCCTTAACATTAAGAGGTTTCACCCTTAAAAACCCCATACATCAAGGGGCAGAGTCCCTTGTTTGCGATACTATGCAAAGTATGTTTTTAAATGATTTTGACTTTGAACTTCATTTCGGGGTTCTTAAGGGACAGAGCGCCTTAATGAATTAATATTAATATTAAACATATTAATACCGATGATACCTTCTCTGTGTTACCAACAGAGTAATTCCCTTTTCCTCTAAATCCTTTAAATATTTTTCGTATCCCGGTAAGGTTGGAGGAACAATTACCTTTTCAACCTTCCAATTTAATATTATATCAATTATCTTTTGGGAATTTATCGGAGAATCGAATATAATAGTTCCTTCCTTTGGAAGAACTTCAAATCTTTCCAAAGTATTTTCGAGGGCATTTAATGCAATTTCTCTGTTCAAGCAGGATTGATTACCAGAGCTAATGAGATTGTTTTTTACATATACAGCGGTATCTGATTTATGAACCTTAGCAACCTCGAAACCCAATTGCTCTGAAGGAGACAAATCTAAAGCAATCTCTTGAAAATTTTGCTTTACAACTAGATCACCATCCACAATATATTCTTCGTCTCGTTTCAAAACTTTCTTATTAACCTTAAAAACCATAGGTTTAAAGGAAAGTATCTCTTCTTTTTTTTCAAGATTATAAGAAGTCATTAGTCCATCATGTTTTGAATCTTTCAGTTCAGTTATTATATTTGGATCGTCACTGTAAACGACTCCACCTTTTAGTTCTTTGATAATCCTGATGAATTGTTCTTTCTCTTCATCAGTAGGAGAAGAATATCCAAATACGAAAATTCCTTTCTTTGCAAAACCTAAAAATTCATTGTTTGTGAAACTAGCCAAATGAAAAAGTAACTTTATGTCTTTCAATATCCTCAATGTAGGCTTTTTATGAAAAGTTAAATTTTCTAAATAATCGATAAAACTGTCTTCTTCCAAAAATTTCATTAAAATTGCTTCCTGCATTGGATTAGAACCATACCTTAAGTTTCCCAATATTTCAAAAAATTCATGATCAAACTTCTCAGCTGCAAAGAGTTCAGAGAAGATTTTATGAATACTGGCATCGTATTTAGAAGTAGAAAAGAAAACTTTCAGAGCTAACTTTCTTCTTAATTGTAAAGGAACATCGCCACAATCCTCTAAATTGTCAATAACCGTTTGATAATCTTTGGGATCTACCAATGCTACAACATCTTTATAATTTTTTGCAGCGCCTCTAAGAAGAGAGTAGCCTCCAATATCAATATATTCTAAAAGTGATTCCTCATTCTTCGTTTTTTTTGCAATTTCCTCAAAGGTAGGGAAATTACCTACAACCATATCGATTCTTTTTATATTATAATTGATCATCTCTTCTTCATGTTTTTTATCGTTAGACTTGGCTAAAATACCTCCAGCTAATTTTGGATCTATACTTTTAACACGACCTCCAAGAATTTCAGGAAATCCAATATAATCGGCCATTTTTACAGTGGGAATCCCTTTTTCTTCTAAATATTTATTTGTCCCTTCTGTGGATATAATTTCAACACCATTGCGAAATAAAAAACTTGCTAAATCCTCTAAATTAGTTTTGTCGTAAACCGAAATAATAGCCCTTTTTATATTCATAAAAAATATCTGCAGGAAACTCACCATTTTAATGGTGAGAGGAATGCAGAATTTTCCCTCCTTTCCCATAGTAAAGTTTTGACTTTGCTTACTAAGATTAGATCATTGCTTTTTGCACTCCTATGAATTACTGTACCATCAACTTTTCTTATATCAAAATATCCAGTTGAACGTCTCCCAAATATGAAACATTCAATACCGTTGTATCTTATTTTATCAAACAATCTAAAACCATGTACTAGATAAGGTGCTTGGTTAAGTTTTCTTATTCCTCCCTTTAGAATTTTAGCTTTGTGTATTTGTCTATTGTGTCGTCGAACTTCTTTAATGTGATAATAATACTCTAGTTGTTTTGCTTGAGGATGACCACTAATACATAAAGCGTCTATTCTATGTGTTTTAGTTAAACTATTTTGTATCCTTGTATTTTTAGTGATATATCCATAAGTTAGATGAACGTTAGGGTATAGTGTTTTTAATCTATTGTATAAAGTCCATCTCATAATACCCATAAATGTAGCATCTTTAAACTTTTGTCCTCTTTTAAAATTCAATTTAATTTTTCCATCGTGGTAATCCTTATGGCATGTTTCACACAATGTAATTAAATTACTCGGTGCGTTTCCACCTATTTGCCTACTTTCGATGTGGTGAACATTGAGTCGTTTATCTTTACTTTTGCCTTTGCAGTGTTGACAGGTATAGTTATCTCTCCATAGAACATATTCCCTTGTATTCCAAAAAGCTAATTGTTCACCTTGTTGGTATTGTTTACCTTCAATATTAGGATTCTTAATCTTTTGTATATCGAAACTTGCAACTTCTACTACAATTTTTGTAATAGGAAGCAAATGGCGAACTAGATCAATCAGTTTAATGTGCGATTTTATTTTATGTTCTACCGACGGTGCAAGCCATCCTTTGTTTTTACTGTGGACACGATTTAAAAAACGTGGTTCCCTATACCTTGTTTTTCTGAAACGTCTATCTCTACGATACTGTCGTTTCTGAGATATAAGTTTAGGTATATCGTCCCTTAGTTCAACTTCTGCTGCAAAAAGTTCCTTATTTTCAGTAGTAGCAGACAAACCTACAGTTTTACTTCCTGCATCTACTCCCAAAGTAATAGGTTGTTTATAACCGCTACTACCATAGAGCAGTTGAATGGTAAAAGGTTCTTTTTTAACAACCTTGGCTTTTTCCTCTTTAAGTAGTTTTCTTGCCTTTGAAGGTTTACAAGGCATAAGAGGTTTCCCATGTTTGTTTAAAACGTACACTAACATAAAGTGCACCTCCTTAACGGAGTTATTCTCCTTCCCCAATGTTATATAGGCTTTTTACGTTTAGTTCACTATCCCTACCCCTCAGGATTGTTTAAAGCTAAACAACAGAGCGACAGACTAGGAGAAACATCCGAAGGTGTTATGACCTATATAACGTAGCCCGATAATCTCCCTTTAGAGGCGTGAGCCTGTTTGATCCTGGCTGAGGGTAGTCAACTAAGGCTTGTTCATCACAAGTCCCCGTCTTTAGACGGTGGGTAGTTGACAAATTACCTCCAGCGGAAAATAAGTTAACTTCTATGAAAGGCAAAGCAGAGACGATCTTCAATTGACGTCTCCTGCTCTGCAATAATAAACAATTTAGACCTTTTTTGTTAATACAACTAAATGGTATACTTTCCAGGAGCTTTGGCGAACAACCTAGTTTTTTCAACATGATCCAAATCTAATATGTATTTAGTGAACCTTTCTATACCTATACCACAACCTGCAGAATGTTTTAATAACCCTTCTTTTGCTAATTTCAAATAATCTTCATAGCTTTCTAGACCGTTGCCTTTCAGTTTGATTCTTTTTACTATTTGCTCATGCTCATGTTCTCTTTCACCACCAGATATGGCTTCACCATGACCTTCAGGATATATTAAATCAAAGTCCAACAATACTTCTGGATTATCCATATCTTGTTTGTCATAAAACTCTCTATCCAAAAGCGGAATATCTATCAACCATACAGGTCCTTCAGCTCGTTCAGATAAAATTTTTTCATAATCTTCACCGTAAAGCTCTTTTGCCTTTTTTACACTTATTTTTTGAAAAGGTTTTTTAGGAACAGTTAAATTTGGGTGATACTTTTCTATTATACCAGAATATTTTGTCAATATACCTTTTAATACATAAATCATTAAATCTTCCATCAAATCCATAATCTCTTCTCTCTTCGTCTCTTTAGCCTCTATATCTAGTTGAACAAAATCAATCAAGTGTCTACCAGAAGAATATTTTTCCTCCATTTCCAACCTTAAATTTGGTGAAAATGAAAATATTTTATCATGAACCAGAACGCTAACTTGTTTTTGCAGAATCATGGATTTAGTAACATAATATTTGTTACCATAATAATCTATTTGTGCATCAAAAACATCATGATTCAAAGGATCGGTGATTGTAGAAATTGTCACCGGAAGAAGCTCGACAAAACCCTTTTCTGCAAGAAATTCCCTCGATAACCTCAGTATCTCTGATTGAACTAAAAGTGCGTCACTGTAAGTCTGATCCGCCAAATAAGTTTTTACTAACTCCACAGAATCTTCTTTTCTATCTTTCTTCTCTACTTCTGCCATAATTTTCCCTCCTGTAGTGTTTTTTTTTTAAAAGACGCTAAATCGCCTTTTTAATATAAAAAAACCGACGCTAGTTTTTTAGCGTCGGTAATTTTCAAAATAACAATCCCCAGCGTAATCACCGACGCTGTAAATTGTTATTATTATTTACTTTTTTAGAAACTAACAATATTTTTAATATTTTCATAAGCACTTTCCCCTAAATCAAATTTAAATACCTTACTTTAAAAATTCTCAAATTTTGAGAATTATACCATAAAAAAACTGATTTGTCAAATTTTTAGGGCTCCTTGTCAAATATGGTTGATAGAATAGACTGAAGAGATGATGAAAAAGGTATGTGTTAGATTGCTAAATTTTGAGTTGGATCATAGTTTTCTAATGTTTCTTTGACTTTATCGTATAACTCTTTTACATTTTTGAATTCTATCAATGTGCTTTCTGTTTTATTTCTTTGTTTTAACTCAATTTTTCCTTCTTTTAAACGTTTGCCGATAATAATTTTTATCGGTACCCCGATTAGATCTATATCTTTGAACTTAAATCCAGCAGACACTTCTCTATCGTCTATAACGACGTCTATTCCTTCTTTTAAAAAGTAATCGTAGATCTCTTGTGATGTACTTACAATTGCTTCATCGTTCTTGGCAATTGGTATTATTGCCACTTCAAAAGGGGCAACGCTTTTGGGCCATATTATTCCATTTTCATCGTTTAATTGCTCAACTATTGCCCCCAGAGTTCTTGATACTCCCCAGCCGTAACATCCCATTATGTAAGGTTTTTGTTCACCGTTTTCATCGGTGAATACAGCGTTCATTTTTGAAGAGTATTTATCGCCTAATTCAAAAATTTGACCAACTTCTATGCCTCTTGTCTGTTTGAGTATGGAATTACACCCTTGGGTTGGACATTTTTCACCTTCTTTTACGTATCTAATGTCTGCAAATAAATCAATTCTGAAATCTCGTTCGGGGTTGGCATTTATATAATGCCTTTTTTCTTCCATAGCCCCTATAACACCATTTCTTATAGATTTTATGCTTAGATCAGCAACTATCCTGATATTTTCAGGTATGTTTATTGGGCCTATAAATCCAATATTTACACCAAATTCTTTTAGAACGTCTTGCGGATCAGCTATTTGTAAACTTTGATCTTGAAGGACGGACCTGATCTTGGCAAAGTTTATCTCATAGTCGCCTCTAATTAGAGCCAACACCCATCCTTTGCTGGATCTTAGCAGTAACGATTTTATCAACTTCTTTTCAGAAACGTTCAGGAATTTGGCAACTTCTTCGATGGTTCTGGCGTTTTGAGTATCTACTTTTTCCATTTCTTTGATAGCTTGTTTCTCATCTGCTGAAAAATCTTCTCCTGATCTTGCCTTTTCATCACTGGCTGCATAACCGCATTTTTCACAGTAAAATATTTCACCCTCGCCGTTTTGTGCCAATACATGAAATTCATGAGAAAAAGAACCACCAATTGCACCTGTATCCGCTTCTACAACAACAAATTTCAAACCTATTCTTTTTAAGATGTTATTGTATGCATCATAGAAATGTTGATAAGATTCATGCAATGAGTTGTAGTCGGTGTGAAAGGTATAGGCGTCTTTCATGATGAACTCTCTCGCTCTTAACACCCCAAACCTTGGCCTTATTTCATCTCTAAACTTAGTAGCTATTTGGAAGAGGTTGACGGGGAACTGTTTGTACGACCTGAGTTCATTTTTCATCAAAAATGTGACTATTTCTTCATGCGTGGGACCTAAAGTAAACTCTCTATCGTGTCTATCCTTAAGTTTCATCAATTCTGGACCGTAATCTTCCCATCTTCCCGTCATTTTCCACAGCTCTGCTGGATGTATTATAGGTAACATGATTTCTTGAGAACCTATCTTTTCCATTTCTTCTCTGACTATATTTTCAATTTTTCTTATGACCTTCCATCCAAGGGGAAGATAACTGTAAACACCTGATGAGATCTTTCTTATAAAACCTCCTCTGATCAATAACTCGTAACTTTTTATATCAGAATCAGATGGAGTTTCTTTTAAAGTAGGAGCATATAGTTTGGAAAATCTCAAGATTATCCCTCCGATTTTTTAGCAAATTTAATTTTTTTTGTACTTTATGAGAAATTATACCATAGAAATATTGTTAAGTTAAATTTTTGTTGTAATGAATATATTGAGTCTTTTAGTACAATTAAATTAACAAGTAAAAAGATCCTTTTCCCCACGGGTGGGGAGCGGGGAAGGGCGCTATAAAACTTGTTATACAGAAGTTATTCGATAAGATAGCATACCATCAAAAACATATGGTATAATTATGCTGTTCAAAACAAAGATAAATGGACAAGATGGATACATATACATTCTTATGGAACACAAAAGCTACATTGAAGGGAAAGTAGGAAAAGGGTGAAATAGTTATGACAATTGCTGAAAAGTTAAGAAACGAAGGTAAATTGGAAGGTGAAAGAGAATTTGCAATTAGAATGTTAAGTGGAAGATTTGGTAGACAATTAACCACAGAGATGAAGGAAAAGATAAAAGAAGCTGAAGAAAGAAGAATAAACCAAATAATCGACAATATATTTGAAATAACCATAGAAGAGCTAAAAGAAATATTGAAGTAATGATAGTAAGTAGATTTTTGAGTATTTTTAAGTAATTGTGGTAGTGATAGATATCACCCCTCTTTTATGAGGAGTGATATCTTTTTAATGATTTTATTAGCGCCCTTTCACCTCGCTGCCATCCATAGGGGAAGGGATGGTAAGACACTGCCTTGTTTCCTCTCTGAAAGAATAAAAGAATATATGAGAATACCAAAACAATTTCAATGTGATATAATATTGTAGGCTTCACAATTAGATATGGGAAAGAAGGTTGAACAGTTTTGGAGGTGCCATTAATGGATAAGTTTTACGTCACTACACCGATTTACTACGTTAACAGTGAACCACATATTGGTTCGGCATATACGACGATAGTTGCAGATATAGTAGCAAGATTTAAGAGAATGATGGGGTACGATGTTTTCTTTTTAACTGGAACGGATGAACATGGGCAAAAGGTGTTACAGGCAGCGAAAGAGAAGAATATTCCTCCACAGGAGTATGTTGATTCACTTTCTTCAAAATTTAAAAATTTATGGGATGAAATGGGGATTAGTTACGATCATTTTGTTAGAACAACAGATGATTATCATGTAAAAACCGTGCAGATGTTTGTTGAGAAGATGATGGAGAATGGAGATGTTTACAAAGGAAAATATGCCGGTTGGTATTGCATACACGACGAATCCTTTTGGGATGAATCTGAGATAATCACTCAAGATGGCGTTAAACTTTGCCCTGAATGTAATAGAGAATTAAAATGGGTGGAGGAAGAGAATTACTTTTTTAAACTTTCCAAATATACCAAACCGTTGTTGAAGCATTATGAAAATAATCCTGATTTTGTGGAACCATCTTTTAGAAGAAATGAGATGTTGCAAATTTTGAATAATGGATTAAAAGATCTTAGCATCACTAGGACTACGTTCGATTGGGGAATACCTTTAAAGAGTGATCCTAAACATGTGGTGTATGTTTGGGTGGATGCTTTGATTAATTATATCAGTGCAATAGGTTATTCTGATGATCAACAAAAATTCAACAGGTACTGGCCCGCAGATTTGCACCTTATTGGGAAAGAAATTAATAGGTTCCATTCGCTTATATGGCCTGCTATGTTGATGTCAGTGGGGTTGCCTTTGCCGAAGAAGGTATTCGCACATGGGTGGCTAACGGTCAACGGACAAAAGATTTCAAAATCTTTGGGAAACGCCGTTGATCCAAGGGTTCTCATGAACGCCTATGGCAGGGATGTTATAAGGTATTATTTGTTGAGGGATATTGCCTTTGGTAGAGATGGAGATTTTTCTGAAGAAAACTTAATTACTCGATACAACGCTGATTTGGTCAATGATCTAAGCAATTTAGTGCATAGAACACTTACGATGGTTGAAAAGTATTTCAACGGTGTCATACCAAAACCTGAAAGAAAGGATAAGGTGGACGAGGAACTCATAGAACTCTTAGAGAGTAAGAAAAACGCTTATTTGAATTTGATGGATCGGTATCAGTTTACACAAGCACTTGAAAATCTATGGGAAATCATACGTTTTTCTAATAAATACATAGATTTAACTGAGCCTTGGATCTTGGGGAATGATCCAAATGAGAAAGATAGATTGTCCACCGTTTTATACAATTTACTCGACGTTATTCGAATTATTTCTATTTTGATTTATCCAGTTATGCCTGACACTTCCGAAACGATGTTAAAAAAGATAGGTTATGGTTTGGAAGTTTTAAATCGAGAGAGCCTTGAAAAGGGCCTTTTACACAGTGGAGTTAAAGTTGTGAAAGGTGATCCCATATTTCAAAGAATCGACGTGAAGAGTTGGAAGAGAATAATTAAAACCGTAAATATCAACAAGGAGGGCGAAGTAATGTCGGAAAGTGAAAACGTTCAAAATATAGTAGAAATAGAGGATTTTAAAAAGATCGACTTAAGAGTTGCCAAAGTAGTAAAGGCAGAAAATATCGAAAAATCCAACAAATTGCTTCGATTACATCTTGATTTAGGACAGATGGGTGAAAGACAAGTTATCGCAGGCATCAAAAACTTTTATTCACCTGAAGATTTAGTTGGTAAGAAGATAATAATCATCGCCAACCTAAAACCCGCCAAATTGATGGGGGAATTATCTGAAGGTATGCTTTTAGCGGCTAAAGATGGAAACGGTAATTTGAGCATACTCACAGTAGATAAAGATGTTGAAGCTGGTTCAAAGATTTCTTAATGGAGGTAATACCAAGAGATGGGCGATAAAATATTTATCAAAGATTTTACTGAAGAATTAAAAACTTCTTACTTACTTTATTCTTTAAGCGTTATTGTAAGCAGGGCTATACCCGATGTTAGAGATGGGTTGAAACCTGTTCAGAGAAGAATACTTTACTCTATGAGCGAATTAGGGTTGAAACATAACTCTTCATTCAAAAAAAATGCCCGTATCGTTGGTGAGGTGATGGGTAAGTATCATCCCCACGGAGATGCGGCTATTTATGATGCCTTAGTTAGAATGGGACAACCTTTCACTATGAGGTATCCGTTGGTTGAGGCACAGGGAAATTTTGGCTCGATAGACGGCGATCCTCCTGCAGCTATGAGGTATACAGAAGCACGTATGCCTGAACTTGGAGAGTATATGCTCAAGGATATCGAGAAAGAAACTGTAGATTTTAGAGAAAATTTCGATGGTTCCTTGAGTGAACCTGTTGTTTTACCCACAATGGTGCCTAATCTTTTGATGAATGGAGCAAGTGGGATAGCCGTTGGAATGACTACCAATATCCCACCTCATAATTTAAACGAGCTTGTTTCAGCATTAAAATTGTTAATAGAAAAACCTGAATGTGAAGTAAAGGATCTTTTGAAACATATTAAAGGGCCTGATTTCCCAACCGGTGGTCAAGTTGTCGACGGAGAAGGGTTGAAAGAACTCTATGAAACAGGGAGAGGAAAGATAACTATTAGAGGAAAGTATAGAATAGACGACGAAGGTAAAGGAACCTCTATCATCTTTGAGGAGATCCCTTACAACGTTTCTAAGACCGATATCATCGAACAAATTGTAAAATATGTGGTTAAGGCAAAAGAGCAAAAGAAAGATGTGGGGATAAAAGACGTTAGAGATGAGAGCGATAAAGAAGGAATAAGACTGGTAATTGAGCTGAAAAGAAACGCAAACATAAAGAGATTGATCAACGATTTGTTCAAGCACACGAATCTTCAATCTTATTTTTACGTTCAAATGAATGTAATCGATAACGAAAAGCCCTCTTTGATGAATTTAAAGGGACTTTTACAGAGTTTTTTGGACCACAGGGTTAACGTTATAACAAGAAGAACACAGTACGAGTTAGAGAAGGCAAGAAAGCGCGCACATATCGTCGAAGGACTTATTAAAGCCGTTCAAGGTATCGATACAGTGGTTGAGATCATTAGAAACTCAGAAAATCCTCAGGAAGCTCTGAAGAACCTTCACGAAACGATAGGTGTAAGTGAAGAACAGGCAAAAGCTATCGCAGATATGAGATTGATTAGCCTTTCAAAACTTGAAATCACCAACTTAAACGAAGAGCTGAAGAACCTATACAAAGATATAGAAAACGCTATGGATATTCTGCAGAATAAAGAAAGGCTGATGGGAGTAGTAAAAGAAGAGCTCAATGAAGTAGCGAATAAATTTGGAGATAAAAGGAGAACGGAGATACTGTACAACAAAGGAGATTTAGCCCAAGAGGTTGAAATGATTCAAGATGAAGATGTCGTAATAGTTTTGACCAAGTGGGGTTACCTCAAAGCCATTCCTTCATCGGAATACAAGGTTCAAGGAAGAGGCGGAAAAGGTGTAAAAGGATTAAAAATTTCTGAAGAAGATGATGTTAAAGAGGTCATATACACGAACAAGTTATCTAAATTAATGCTATTTAGTTCTGCTGGTAAAGCGTATCAAATAAATGCCTACGAAATCGAAACAAGTTCGAAAAGCACAAAAGGCAAACATATCGCTAACTTCATCAGTTTAAATGAAGGGGAAGAGATAAAAAGTATCGTTGCCATATCTTTAGATGGAGATTACGATAAAGACATTCTCATTTTTACGAAACTAGGTAAGGTGAAGAGAACTTCTTTGAGAGAGTTTAGTAGTGCACGAGCTTCGGGTATTAGAGCCATCAATCTGCTTGATAACGACGCAGTTGTCGATGTGATATTGCTCGATGGAATGGATAGAGATTTGTTGGTTGTGACAAAGCTAGGTATGTCATTAATGTTCAACTCTTCCCATGTAAGAAAGATGGGAAGAACCGCAATGGGTGTTAATTCAATAAAATTGCGTAAAGGCGATGAGGTGATCAA
Source organism: Petrotoga miotherma DSM 10691 (assembly GCF_002895605.1). Classification (GTDB taxonomy): domain Bacteria; phylum Thermotogota; class Thermotogae; order Petrotogales; family Petrotogaceae; genus Petrotoga; species Petrotoga miotherma. The sequence continues at coordinate 1,154 of NZ_AZRM01000037.1, read as the reverse complement.
CGTGGTGAAGGCTGAGGAAGGCAAAAAACTTTTGTTGATCACAGAAAGAGGTTATGGAAAAAGAGCCTTATTCCGTTCCTATAAGCCACAGAATCGTGGAGGAATTGGGGTGAAAACGGTACGAGATATATCTAAAATAGGTCCCATAGTTTCGACAATGAGTGTGGAAGATGGGAGAGACATACTGATATTCACTAAAAAAGGTAAGGCTATTAGGGTAAATGTAAATAATATAAATGTTTTAGGAAGAATCACCCAAGGTGTTATAATTGTTAGACTGGATAGAGATGATTCAGTTGTCGGAGCCATTGAAGTTCAAGCTAATGATGAAGAGTAGTGTTATAATTATAATTATTAAGCATGGAAGGGGTTAATAAAATGGAGGAATTGACAAAAAGGCAGTCACAGGTTCTGGACTTCATAAAATCTTATATGGAAAAAAATGGATTTGCCCCAAGTATTAGAGATATTATGAAACATTTTAATTTTAAAAGTCCACGAGCGGCACATAAACATCTCATAATTTTGGAAAAAAAGGGTTACATCGAGCGTAAAAATGTCTCACGTGGAATAAAGATGATGCCAAAATCGGGAGAAATTTTCGCCACAGAGACTTTGGCTCCTGTTTCGGGAAAGATAGCTGCGGGAGATGCTATAGAAGCTATACAAACAATTAGCGATTACATTCCCATACCTACCAATTTTTTCCCTAAAAATTACGAATATTTTTCCCTAAGAGTTGAAGGGAATTCCATGATAGAGGCACAGATCAAAAGCGGAGATTTTGTTATAATACGTAAACAAGATTACGCAATGGATGGAGACATAGTGGTTGCATTGATCGATGGAAATGAAGCAACACTTAAAAGGTACAAAAGACTGAATGAAGACGAAGTGCTGCTTGTACCAGAAAATAAAAGTATGAAAGAGATAAAGGTAAAAGCGAATCGTTTAAAGATACAAGGGAAGATGGTGGGCTTAATAAGAGTGCTATAAAAGACCTCTTAAAAAGGTTGAGTTACAGATAGGAGCCTTACTATCCCTTCCTTATGGGTGAGTTGCAAGGTTATGGATAAAAATTCTTTTATCCCTACGGGTGAGTTGCTGGGTAATGGATAAAAATTCTTTTATCCTTACGGGTGGGGAGCGGGGCG
>NZ_AZRM01000036.1 GCF_002895605.1 Petrotoga miotherma DSM 10691 | reverse complement strand
ATCAACAACTTTTTTCCAGTCATCAGCTTTTGCAACGTCGAGTTTCACCCCAATTGCTTCGTATCCATCTTTGTTAATTTTATCTGCTACATCTTTAGCTTCGTTGTCTAAAATATCAGCAACAACAACCTTTGCACCTTCTTTTGCAAAGAGTTCAGCTTCAGCTTTTCCCATTCCTCTTGCGGCTCCTGTAATAATAGCGACTTTTCCTTCCAATCTTCCTGCCATACTATGTATCCCTCCTTTATGATGTGAATATTTTCACAATCCATCTAAAATAAAAGAACCAATTTCACTACCATCAAATTGTACCATATGTATTTTTAAAAGAGATATTATTTATGTTAAAATAATAAAAATAAATCTTTGCCACTTCAGGGATAGATAAAATCAATAACCTTCAAAAATTCACATTATAAGGGCGCTAGTTGGGTAGAGTTTTGAAATTATCTTGGTTCGATTTATGAATAGTAAAAAATATTTTATATTTTATTAAATTACCAAATGATTAAAAATGGTATAATCACTCGGATATATTGTTAGTGATTTTTTTAACTTTTATCAGGTGAAAGAAACAGGGTGAAAGGGCGCTATATGTATAATAAAACCTAATTATGCGGGGAGGTAAATAAATGGAAGAACTTCTTGAGAGCAAATTAAAAGACGTGGAAACTTATCTTGATTCAATCGATTTGAACGATAAAACTGAAGAAGAAAGAAGAAGTTTACTAATTGAAGTTTTGCATAAAGTTCAAGAAAATCTAGGATATATTCCCAATGAAGTACAAAAATTAGTGGCCCAAAGATTGAAGGTCTCATCTTCTCAAGTTTATGGTGTTGTAACTTTTTATAACTTTTTCACCACAAAGCCTAAAGGCAAGTATCCTATAAGCGTATGCCTAGGAACAGCTTGCTACGTAGGCGGAGCAAATGAACTCTTAGACGAATTCAAAAAGATTTTAAATGTTGAAGAAGAAGAGGTAACCGAGGATGGATTATTTTCCATTCATCCCGTTAGATGTTTAGGTGCATGTGGTTTGGCACCTGTTGTAAAAATAGGGGAAAAAGTACATGGAAGACTCAAAAGAAACGATGTAAGAAGAATAATTCGAGATTATAGAGCCAAAGAGAAAAATAGTTGATAGGAGGGTTTTTCTATGCCTAAATTAAAGAGTTTAGAGCAATTAGAATCGTTGATAAATGAACTCAAAGAAAAAGAGAATAAAAATAAAATTGTATTAAAAGTTGCTCTAGGAACTTGTGGAATCTCAGCTGGATCCGATGAAACATACGAAGAGCTTCTAAAAAAGATAGAAGAAGAAAACTTAGAAAACATTGAAGTTATTAAGACAGGTTGTTTAGGATACTGCTATGCTGAGCCAACAGTAGAAGTTAATGAACCAGGCAAAGAACCAGTATTGTATGGTAACGTTACGAAAGCGAAAGTAAAAGATCTTGTTAAAACTCATTTAGTAGAGGGAAAAATCGCCGAAGAATTGATAATAGAAGAAACCCATAAAAAAGCAATTTGAGGGAGGTAAAACGATGCCTGAACAAGTAAGAATCGTTTTAAGGAACGCAGGAAATATCGATCCTGAAAATATAGAAGATTATTTAAAAAATAATGGTTATTTAGCCTTAGCAAAAGCTCTTAAATTGAAAAGGGAAGAGGTAGTTCAAACGGTTTTAGATTCAAATTTGAGAGGTAGAGGTGGTGGTGGGTTTCCAACCGGTTTGAAATGGAAATTCGCCATGCAAGCTAAAGGAGACGAAAAATACGTAGTATGTAACGCAGATGAAGGTGATCCGGGAGCATTTATGGATAGATCTGTATTAGAGGGTGACCCTCATTCCGTGTTAGAAGGTATGGCTATAGCTGGATACGCAATTGGTGCCCAGAAAGGGATTATTTACATAAGAGCCGAATATCCTTTGGCTGTTGAAAGACTAAAGGTAGGTATTTCACAAGCTAAAAATTATGGATTGCTTGGAGAAAATATTTTAGGAAGTAATTTTTCTTTTGATATAGATATCAGACTGGGAGCAGGAGCTTTCGTCTGTGGAGAAGAGACCGCTTTGATCCATTCGATAGAAGGTTTTCGTGGGGAGCCTACAAACAAGCCTCCTTTTCCTGCTAATAGTGGTTTATGGAAAAAGCCGACTTTGATAAACAACGTTGAAACACTTGCAAATATAGCGCCTATAATACTCAATGGCGCCGACTGGTTCAAACAATACGGAACAGAAAATTCTCCAGGTACGAAAGTGTTTGCACTTGCAGGGGATGTTAAGAATGTTGGTCTTGTTGAAGTTCCAATGGGTACAACTTTGAGAGATATAATCTTTGATATAGGTGGAGGGATCAAAGGAGATAAAAGGTTCAAAGCGGTTCAAACCGGAGGTCCTTCGGGAGGATGTATTCCTGAAGAATACTTGGATACCCCTATAGATTACGATAGCCTTCAAGAGTTGGGTTCGATGATGGGTTCTGGTGGAATGATTGTTATGGATGAAGATACTTGTATGGTCGATGTTGCAAAATTCTATCTTCAATTTACAGTTGATGAATCCTGCGGTAAGTGTACTACTTGTCGAGTAGGAAACGTACGGCTTTTAGAAATGCTTGAAAAAATAACTTCTGGGAATGCTAAAATGGAAGATCTTGATTACATGGTATCTTTGGCTAATGTGGTAAAAAATGGCTCTTTATGTGGTTTAGGGCAAACCGCCCCAAATCCGATACTCTCTACTTATACGTATTTTGAAGAAGAATATAAAGAACATATATTGGACAGAAACTGTCGAGCTGGAATATGTAAGAATTTGATAAGGTACGAAATAATTCCAGATGATTGTACGGGTTGTACGGCTTGTGCAAGGGTATGTCCAACTGAAGCGATACTAGGAGAATTAAGAAAACCTCATACGATTGAACAAGAAAAGTGTATAAAATGTGGATCTTGCTACTCAACATGTAGATTCAACGCAATAAAAATAGTATAAATTTTTTGGTTAGGAGGGAAATAATAAATGCCTAAAGTATATATAAATGGCAATGAATTTGAGGCTTCCGAAAAGGATACCGTCTTAACGGCTGTTCAAAAATTTGGAGGCTATATACCAACACTTTGTTATATGAACTTAAAGGATGTCAATATAGAAAATAAGCCTTCTTCATGTCGAGTCTGTATGGTTGAAATAGAGGGAAGAAGAACTTTGGCTCCTGCTTGTACAACACCAGTGTTTGAAGGAATTAAAATAAAGACACATTCGAGAATGGCGGTAGAAGCTCGAAGAACAGCTGTTCAATTGTTGCTATCCGATCATCCACAAGATTGTCTAAAATGTCCAAAAAATGGTGATTGCGAACTACAAAAAATTGCTGCTGAACTGCACGTTGTGAACAATCCTTACTTTGGGAAGACATCTAATTACGATCAAGATATCTCTGCAGCAATAATTAGGGATCCTAACAAATGTATTATGTGCAGAAGATGCGAAACCATGTGTAACGATTTTCAAACGGTTGGTGTTCTCTCAGCAATAGACAGAGGTTTTGGCGCCGTTGTCAAACCTTCTTTTGACTTGCCTTTAGAAGAAACAACCTGTACATTCTGTGGACAATGCGCGGCTGTCTGTCCTACCGGTGCGTTAGTTGAGAGATCTTACATAGATGAAGTATGGAAAGAATTGGAGAATGAAGAGAAACATGTTGTAGTTCAAACCGCTCCTGCAGTGAGAGTAGCCTTAGCGGAAGAATTCGGTTACGAACCTGGAACTATTTCTACTGGGAAGATGGTTGGTGTTTTAAAACTAATGGGTTTTGATAAGGTCTTCGATACCAATTTTGGAGCAGATTTAACAATAATGGAGGAAGCCACTGAGTTCAAAGAAAGGTTAGAAAATGGAGGTTTTTTACCTATGTTGACCTCTTGTTGTCCTGGATGGGTTAAATTTATCGAACATCAATTCCCTGATTTGCTTGAGATGCCTTCTTCTGCCAAGTCCCCTCAACAGATGTTTGGGGCAATAGCAAAAAGTTATTATGCACAAAAAAATAATGTTGATCCAAAAAATATAACCGTTGTATCTATAATGCCTTGTTTGGCAAAAAAATATGAAGCAGCTCGAGAAGAAATAAATACTTCGCCTGAATACAGGGATGTTGATTATGTATTGACTACCAGGGAACTGGCAAAAATGATCAAAGAAGCAGGAATTAATTTCAAAGCTGTCCCAGAAAGGGAGTACGACAGCCCTTTAGGAGAATCCACAGGCGCTGCGGCTATCTTTGGAAGAACAGGTGGAGTTGCAGAGGCGGCTTTAAGAACTGCTTATGAATGGATTACTGGAAACGAGTTAAAAGCAGTTGAATTTGAACAGCTTCACGGGTATGAATCTATAAGAGTTGCGGAAGTAGAATTAAATGGGAAAAAATTAAGAGTGGGAGTTGCTTATGGCTTGGGTAATGCACGAAAGCTTTTAGAAGATGTTCAATCTGGTAAGATAGAATTGCATTTAATCGAAATTATGGCTTGTCCAGGCGGATGTGTTGGAGGCGGTGGCCAACCATACCATCATGGTGATCTCAACGTTATTAAAAAGAGAATAGATGCTTTGAATGTTGTTGACAAATCAAAGATAATTCGAAAGTCCCATGAAAACCCATCAATTGTTAGACTATACAACGAATATTTGGAAAAACCTGGAAGCGAAAAATCACATCAATTATTGCATACGCATTATATGGAAAGAGAATGGCTTTAAAAAAACTAAAGGCGGAGAAAATCCGCCTTTTCTTTAAATTAAATCCACACTTTAAAGGTTTTTATTTCGTAAGGAGTTATATTGAATACGATTTTATTATCTTTAAAGGCAAGTTCTTTTTCCTCTTGTTCAATTAAATTACATTCAACCGCTTTTTTTATACTTCTAAAAAATTCTATTTCCACTTCACTTTTTCTGCTTCCTTTATCTTCAAAAAGTCTAACAAGTACAGAGTCATCATCTTCTGCTTTTTTAATGGTTTCAATTACCACATCGGGATCGCTAATCTTTATAAAAGAAAAATTATCAGGAAGACTTCCGTCTTCGTTTTTTTCTAGCTTTTTAACTATGACAGGGTAGTTCAATTTGTATGATTCTTGTATTACTTGTGAATCTCTCCATGTTCCAGCGTGTGGTAAAAGAGAGTAAATGAATATATGTTCTGTTCTATCAGCGGTTTCATCGGGTTCGATTGGTGATCTGAGAAGAGTGAGTCTCATAACGTTTTCTTTTATATCGTATCCATGTTTACAATCGTTTAATAGTGAAACTCCGTAATTTGTTTCTGAAAGATCCGCCCACTTCTGTGCAGGGACTTCAAACTTTGCTATATCCCAACTGGTGTTGTTGGTCGTACTTCTTTCTATGTTCCCAAATTGTATGTTGTAGGTGGCTTTTGTGCTCCTTATATTAACAGGAAAAGCTGTTTTTAGTAAAACTTGTCTTTCTTTCCAATCAACGTGCGTATCAAAATCGATCCTTCTTGTGTGGTTGTATACGATGACTCTTTGTTTGATAGTTGAGTCATAAAACCTCCACGAGAATTTTAAAACGCCCTTTAAAGGATTTACTTCCTCCACTTTTGCTTCGATTAAATCTGTAACTTCTTTCATCTTTTCGTTGAAATAAGGGGAAATGTCCCATGCATCAAAAAAGTAAGGTTTATCTTCGAAGGCTTGTAGTACATTTCCCAATTTTCCTTCTTCCAATACTTCCCTTTTATTTTCTTTATCGTATAACCTCATAATCTGCCCTTTTTTGTTGAATTCAATTATATAGTATCTGTTTTCAATGTAATCTTCTTTTACAATCATTTTTTCATCAATTTGCTTCTGCTCCAAATTAGATACCGTAATACTTTTATAGCCAAAAGAGGGGATTCCTCTAACCAACGTTTTTTTACCGTTTTCTAGCTCTAAAATCTCGTCCCTTTCGAAGGCGGTGGTGTTGAATAGTACTAAACTGTCTTCTTCGCTTTTTATTTCCTTTGAAATCACAGAAATAGCTCTTTCAACCTCTTTGTTGGCTATCCCTTTTATCTTTTCAAAATCCTTTCTTGCGTCTTCATAAACTTCTCTTATTGAGGAACCTGGTAAAATATCGTGGAATTGGTTTAATAATAACAGTTCCCAACCTTCGATCAACGAATTTTTAGGATAGTCAAAATCTTTTAATAAATTCATGGCCATAGAATTTAATAACTCTGCGTTATGGTACAATACTTCTGATTTTCTGTTTTCCCTTTTCACAAAAGCTTGTGAAGTATAAGTACCTCGATGTAATTCGAAGTACAGCTCATCATCCCAAACTGGGACATTTTTATCTCTTATTCTTTCTTCCAATTTCGCAAAATAGTCTTCTACTCTTCCCATATCCACTTGGGGTAAACCTGGGATTTCTTTTATTGCTTCATAATTTTCTAACATTTCATATGTTGGGCCTCCTCCCCCATCTCCCCAACCGAAGACAAGAAGTAATTCATCGTTTATATCTTTTTGTTTGTAGTTATCCCATATCCCCCTTATCGTGAAAGGTTCCACCATGCCGTTGTAGGTATAAAAATAATTGTTCTTATCTGGAGTCGTAATAAAATGGGAAAGGATTTTTGTCCCATCGATGCCTTTCCACCAAAAAGTATCGTACGGGAATTTGTTGATCTCATTCCAGCTTATTTTGGTTGTAGCGAAGTACTTCATTCCACTTTTCTTTATTATCTGAGGAAGGGCGTATGTGTAACCGAATGCGTCCGGCAACCATACAACTTTAGAATCAATTCCAAACTCTTCTTTTAAGAACCTTTTCCCAAATAGTATCTGTCTTATCAAAAACTCACCTGGAGAAATATTGGAATCAGATTCTATCCACATACCACCAGTTGCTTCCCATCTACCTTCTTTAATTTTTCCCTTTACTTTTTCATACAACTCAGGGTAATCATTTTTTAGGAACTTGTACAATGCCGGAGAAGAGTGCATAAATATATATTCTGGATACTCTTGCATTAGATTGAGAACCGTCGAAAAGGTTCTTTGTGCTTTTTCTCTTGTGTGTAAAACTGTCCAAAGCCATGCCATATCTATATGAGAATGGCCTGTCAAAACAACTTTTGGAGAATCCATTTTAAAATTGTTCAGTTTTTTCAATTCTTCTTGCAAAAAATTATAACTGTCTTTTATTGATTCATAATATTCTTTGGATCGAGGTTTTGTAAAATTTATTCTTTTGTAAGACTTGTTTAAAATATTGAGCAATTTTACTCTCACAATATCATTTTCACCGAGTTGATCGATTGTGTCAAGAATATTCTTTGCTAGGAAATAGTACTTTTGTGAATATTTTTCTATTTTGTAAAGTTCCAAACCTGAAAAAATATAATTTAATTCCCCTCTCAAGCCAGTCCATGACCTTAAGTATATGCTCAATGCATATCCTTGTACAATCTTTGGAGATATTAGGGCCTCTTTATGGTATTTGTCTATGCCTTGAACGAATTGACCATTTACAAAGAGTAAAGATTCAGGATAGTCAGGAATAACGTCTAAATCACCATCTTTTTCCAAAGAAACCCTCAAAAAAAGCCTTTCTTCACCAATATTCTCAGGTAACTCAATATTTTTTTTAAACCAAAATACCTTATCGTATCCTCCCCACTTTTCCTCATTTTCTATATTTTTCCAGTCTATTGAACCGTTGAATTCAGGCTTAAATCTTCTTTCTTTGTCTTCAAAGTATTCCATTTGTGGAATTTCGAGAATACTAAGCGTTTGTAATTTTTTAACTTCTCTTAATCCATTTTCTAACTTTTTTTTGGTTATGTTTTCTAACATGTTTTGTTTTGACCTCCCAGATAGCGTTTCAATTAATGATAACACAACTTACTAGAGAAAATAGTAAAAAACAAGAAAAGAACTTTGAAAGTATCTATCGCTTAATAAAACTTTATACTTCCTTATATTTCACAAATAAAAATAAAGTACTATTGAAGTACAAAAACTTGTTAAGTATAGTGTTTAAATAGTTTCAAAAATTTATTGGAGGTGAGTTTTGTGAAAAGGTTGGTTATGTTTGTATTTATGGTTTCTTTGTTAGGTGTTTTGTCTTTTCCTGTTACCATAGAATTTTGGCATGCGATGAGTGGAGACAGGATAGCTTTGATCGAAGATATTGTGAGTGATTTTGAAGAGGCTTATCCAGACATAAATGTAAATGCGCAATATTCAGGAAGTTATCCTGAAACGTTGAATAAGCTTGTTGCAGCGGTACAATCTGGGAACGCACCACACATAGTTCAGATTTACGAAATAGGTACAAGACTGATGATAGACAGCGGAGTTATCGTTCCTGTGCAAGATTTACTTGATCAAGACGATTCTTATGATGTAGGTGTTTTGTTGGAACCAATATTAAATTACTACAAAGTTGATGGAAAGTTGTACTCTATGCCTTTCAATTCATCTACCGCTTTGTTGTATTACAACAAAACACTCTTTGAAGAGGCAGGCTTAGACCCAAATAGACCTCCTCAAACCTACGAAGAACTGTTAGAATACTCCAGAATTTTAACAAAGAAAGACTCAAATGGAACTACTGTTCAATACGGTTTAACTTGGCCCACCCATTCATGGATAATTGAACAACTTATGGCTGCCGCTGATGCACCACTTGTTAACAACGATAACGGAAGAACCGCCAGAGCAACAGAGGCTGTTTTCAATAGTGAAGCAGGTTTAAAAATATTTGAACTGTTTGATCAGTTGAACGAAGAAGGTTTAATTCTTAACACAGCTAGGGAAGATTGGAACGCTGCTGGACAAAATTTTGTCTCAGGCAGAGCAGCTATGAATTTCTTTTCCACATCTGATGTAAAGGTTTTTCAAGAAGGGTTAGAAAGTAATGGCTACGAGTTAGGTACAGCCTTTTTGCCTGTTCCGGATATAAGTGTCAGTGGAGGTCCAGTTATTGGTGGAGCAAGCTTATGGTTGATAGCCGGACACCCAGATGAAGAAACAAAAGCTGCCTGGGAATTTATGAAGTTTGTCAATCGTGAAGATCAACAAATAAGATGGCACCAAGGTACAGGGTATTTCCCAGTAAGAAAAGATGCCATTCAAAGGTTGCACTATGAAGAGTTTTATGCCGAGAACCCAAATTACTTCACTTCGTTGTTACAACTATTGTTAGCTAAAAGAGATTTCAACTCAGCTGGAGCGATTATTGGAGTATTCCCTGAAACCCGAGAGACTATAGAAATAGCATATGAGAGAATGGTTGATGGGCAAATGACACCTGAAGAGGCATTGAGTTGGGCTGAAAACCAAGTGACAGAATTAATCCAAGAATATAACGAATTCTATCAATAACCTATCAATAACCACTCTAAGATAATTCTATAATTTCAAATGTTATTAATCCAAGGAAGAATTTTCTTCCTTGGATTTTAGGAGGAAATAAAATATGAAGTGGGGAAAATACACACCTTATCTTTTGCTTGCACCTACACTAATAATTATTGCCCTTTTTATATATTGGCCAGCAATTAACTCCTTTCTAATGAGTTTTTACAAAATATCACCTTTTGGCGATAAGAGGATATTTGCTGGTGTTGACAACTACATTAAGCTTTTTGAAAATGAGGCATATTGGGAAGCTTTAAAGGTTACATTTATATATATAGTTACAACGGTAATAATAGTCGTTATTTTAGGTTACCTTATTGCACAATTACTAGATAATAAGGTCTTTGGGGTAAGAATTTATAGAACTTTAATTTTTGTTCCTTATGTTATTTCCTTTACAATCGGAGGAGCATTGTGGACCTTTATGTTGAACCCAGTAGCAGGGCATGTGAATTATATTTTGTCAAGAATTACAGGAGAAAGTATTAATTGGTTAAATCAAGTGCCATATGCCTTAATTTCAATTATAGTTTCCAGTGTTTGGAAGATGCTGCCTTTTTCGATTATATTTTATCTTGCGGGGTTACAGTCCATATCGGAATCAATAATAGAGAGTTCTCTTATTGATGGAGCGAACGTGTGGCAAAGGATGTGGAAAATAAAATTTCCTATGCTTTCTCCCATTACATTTTACTTAGTTATCATGAATATTACCAATGGAATGTTTCAATCTTTTGGGATCATTGACATTATGACAAGAGGAGGCCCTTTAGGAAGCACCACAACCTTAATTTACAAACTATATCAAGACGCGTTCTTTTTCCAAAAAACAAGTTTAGCAGCTGCAGAAAGTGTTGTTCTATTTATTATTATGTCATTTATCACCTTTCTTTATTTCAGATTCGGTGAGAAAAGGGTTCATTATCAATGAAGGGAGTCAAGCAATAATGAGGAAATCTACCAGAGAAAAAGCGAATTATATTTTTGTGGAATTAGGGTTAATAATTGTATCATTTTTCATGTTTTTACCTTTTATACTGGCAATTTCCATGAGTTTTATGGAACCAACGGAGATTTTTTCTTATCCACCTAAGTTTTTTCCTTCAAGTATCAATTTTAAAAATTACATAGCGGCGATGGACCTCGTTCCAATGGGCAGAATGATGTTTAATTCTTTGCTTGTGGCATCATTTACAACATTAGGAAAGTTAATAACAGGAACATTGGCTGCTTATGCCTTTTCTTCTTTTCGATTTAAAGGAAAGAACATATTGTTTTCCACCCTCTTTGTAACTTTATTTTTGCCTGCTGAAACTGTAATGATTTTACCTTTGTTTATGCTGATGTCAAATCTTGGTTGGGTTAACACTTACTGGGCATTGATAATACCTTTTACCGCGTCTGCCACCAACACCTTTCTATTTAGGCAACATTTTATGACAATCCCTCGCTCTTTAGAGGATGCAGCAAAAATAGATGGTGCTTCAGCTATGCAATATTTTTTCAAGGTGCTTATACCCTTATCTGGACCAATGATCGCTGGAGCGGCTATTATTAATTTTGTTTATGCATGGAATATGTATCTTTGGCCTTTGATAGTTACCATGCAAGACAACATGAGGACGGTGCAGGTTGGTGTGAAAATGATGATCTCAGGAGAGTCCAGTAATAATTGGGGTGTAATAATGGCAGGGACATTGTTGGTTGCTTTACCTACCCTCATAATATTTTTTCTACTTCAAGATTTGTTTGTAAAAAGTCTGGTAAATAGCGGGCTTAAGGAATAAAGTAGATTTTAAAAAATTAAATAATTAATTAACCAACAAAACCCCAAAAGGGGTTTTTTGGTCTTATTTTCTTGTTTAGTTAATTTTATGATAAAATTTAAAAAGAATTAAAGGAATTTAAGGATTTTAATCGGTTTTCTTGAATCAGTTGGTCAAATATAGTAAATTATATAGTGATTGATATAGTTATTCAAAGTAAAGGAGATCTACTGTTGTGGAAGAAGTTAAAATACTATTCATAGTTAATCCTGCGGCAGGTGGTGGTAAAGCCCTAAAAGTATGGACAAAAAATATCTATCCTATTTTGGAAAAGAAAAAGATAGAATTTGATTATCTATTCACCAAAAAACCTTACGATGGTTTTAATTTGGCACTGGAAGGGATCAAAAAAGGGTATAAAAAAATAGTTTCTGTGGGTGGAGATGGAACGGTAAACGAAATTGTTAACGCAATAATGTTGCAGGATATTATCGATCCAATCGAAATATCAGTTGGTTCTATCGGATCTGGCTCTGGTAACGATTGGGGAAAAAGCGTCGGTATACCTACTAATTTTGAAGAGGCGGTAATTAATTTACAGAAAGACAATTTTATATTACAAGATGTTGGTAAGGTTAGTTATATTCAAAAAGGTGTTGAAAAAACAAGATATTTTGTGAATGTTGCAGGAATGGGGTTTGACGCAGAAGTCACCTATAGGGCAAATAAAAGTAAAAAAAGATTGTTTGGCAAGCTTTCCTATTCTTTGATTTTGTTCAGCGTTTTATTCTCATTCGAGGATCCCTATGTTGAAATCAAAATTGATGGAAAAAAGGTGTATGAGAATCAGGCTTTAACCTTGAATGTTGGGATTTGTAGATACAGTGGAGGAGGAATGATGTTAACACCTAAGGCAAAATACGACGATGGACTTTTCGATATAACTGTGGTTGATAAGATATCTGTTGGTACAATTTTAGCAAATCTAAGAAAAATATATGATGGCTCATTTATAAATCATCAAGCTGTGAAAACCTTTAGAGGAAAATCTATAGAAATTACGTCCAAAGAAAAGCTGTATTTAGAGGCAGATGGTGAATCTTTAGGCCACTCTCCTTTGTATTTTGAAATTTTCCCGCAAAGACTAAAGGTTTTAAGTGGTTGATCAATAGAGCATTGATTAGTCTGCTGCAAAAAAATATGAAAATAATAGAAAAAAATTTAATGGAGGAGGTAGATTTCGAGGTATGAAATATATAAATTTAGGGGCTAGCGGTTTAAAAGTTTCTGAGGTATCTCTGGGAACTATGACGTTTGGAAGGGAAGCAAACGAAGAAGAATCTGTTAAGATTTTAAATTATTATTTAAAAAATGGAGGAAATTTCATAGACACTGCAAATGTATATGCAGAGGGAAGATCGGAGGAAATACTTGGGCGAGCGCTTAAAGGAATCAGGGATGAAATTGTTCTAGCAACAAAAGCTTTCTTCCCAACTAGTGAAGGTCCTAATAACAGAGGAGCTTCAAGGGAAAATATATTAAAAGCTGTTGAAGATAGTATGAAAAGGCTCCAAACAAACTATATAGACCTTTATCAAATACATTGTTGGGATGATTTCACACCGATCGAAGAAACAATGTCTGCTTTGGACTATCTAGTAAAAAAAGGATATGTTAGATATATAGGCATATCTAATTATTCAGGATGGCAAATAGAAAAAGCTCTTAGAACGTCCGAAGTTTACGGATATGAGAAAATAATTTCTGTGCAGATGCAATATAGCTTAGTTGTCAGAGATATCGAGATGGAAGTTGTACCGGTTTGCCAATCAGAGGGGTTAAGTATAATGGCTTGGGGGCCTTTAGGAGGGGGCTTCTTGAGTGGAAAATACAAAGCCGGAGAAAAACCAAAAGAAGGAAGGATCGCTAAAGCCAGCAATGATTGGGAAGAAGCTTGGAATAAAAGAGCAACAGAAAAAAACTTTAAAATACTGGGTAAGTTAGAGGAAATATCTAAAAATCGTAACAAAACAGTTCCTCAAGTGGCATTAAATTGGATTATTTCACAAAATATCATTCCTATCCTCGGGGCAAGGACTTTAGAACAAATAAAAGATAATATGGGAGCTGCAGGTTGGAATTTAACTCAACAAGAGTTAAACGAACTGAATGAAGTTAGCAAGTTGGAAGAAAAATATCCATATAGATTTATAAGATCTGCAAATGAAAGATAGATTAAGAGTTTTAATGATATAAGCAAGAGCCACAAGGGCTCCTGCTTTTTGACAAATTATTCCTGTCTTACCAATTTTGGAGGATAACCTATTTCATTCAATAAGTTTTCTATTTTTTCTGGTTCTTGAAATGTTTCAACTTCTACTTTTTTGTTTTCTAAATCAACGTTGAAATTTTGCACAATGCCCGAAGACTTCAATTGCTTTTCTATGTTCATCTTGCAATGTTCACAAGACATATCTGGAACATCAAATACGTATTTCATTGTTTAACCTCCTAAAGTTTTTTTGTAATCCGACTTGAATTGTAAATTACGTTTATGGAACTAAATAACATGGCAATCTCTGCTATGGCTGGGTGAAGGATTCCAATCATTGCCAAAGGTATTGCAATAATATTGTAGAAGAAAGCCCAGAATAAGTTTTGCTTGATTTTTTTAAAGGTTATTTCAGATATCTTTATTGCATCTATAACTTTTGAAATTTCGCCCTGACTTATTATTACATCCGCTGATTCTATTGCCAAATCTGTCCCGTTACCTATTGCAATACCCATATCAGATGATTTTAATGCTGCAGCATCGTTTATTCCATCGCCTATCATTCCGACCTTTTTCCCTTCTATCTGATATTTTCTGACTATTTCTACTTTATTTTGAGGCGATATATTTGCAAATACCCTATCAATTCCAACCTTTTTAGCAACAGCTCTGGCAGTGTTTTCGTTGTCACCTGTTACCATTATGGGTTCCATTCCCATTTCTTTTAATTTTTTTATAGCTTCTACGGCATCGCTTTTAATCGCATCAGCGATTCTTATGTAGCCAACAATTTTTTCATTTTTGCTTACTTCTATTACCGTCTCTGCGTTTTCCATAAATTCTTGGTAGGGTTTTGCATCACGTGGTTTACCTATATAGTATTCATTGTTTTTGTATGTCCCAACGATTCCTTTGCCTGTTATTTCCTCTATTCCTTCGATTTCGACGTTCTGATTTTTAATATGTTCTTGTGCATATTCGACTATCGCCTTAGCCAATGGGTGAGTAGAATTTTTCTCTATTTCTGAAATGATCAAAAATGTTTCATCATCTAAATTATGTTCAATAACTGAAGGTTGACCTTTAGTTAAGGTTCCAGTTTTGTCCATGAGAATTGTATCTATATCTTTAGCTGTTTGGATGGCTTCTCCATTTTTTATTATCAATCCTTTTTTGGCAGATACAGAACTTGCAGCCACAAGGGCCATAGGTGTTGCTAAGCCAAGTGCACATGGACACGCTATAACAAGAGTGGCAACAAACGAAAAAATTGCGGTAGATAGTGGTCCAGCTCCTGTAAGAACCCAAGGAATGACATTTGAAGCGTTAATCAAAAAAGGTTGGAATGTTTCATATTGGAAAAACCAAAGCATGCCGCTTAAGACAGCTAAAGAAAAAACCGTCGGTATAAAATACAAGGTTATTCTGTCAGCCAGAGCTTGAATAGGTACTTTAGAGGATTGAGCTTCTTCTACAAGTTTGATCATTTGATTTAGGAATGTGTCTTCTCCAACTTTTTCCACTTTTATTTTTAAAAGCCCTGATTCGACTATCGTTCCACTCACTACAGGATCCTTCTCGCCTTTTAATACAGGTAGTGGTTCACCGCTTATCATAGATTCGTTTATGGAAGCTTGTCCTTCTACGATAGTACCATCTAAAGGGATTTTTTCACCTTGCCTCACCAGTATTAAGTCACCTATTTTGACTGTCTCTATGGGTAATTCAACCACTCCCTGATCAGTAATTACATTCGCTTTGTCAACTTTCATCGAAAGAAGAAGCTTTATTTCTCTTGAAGCACTATGTTTCATCCTTGCTTCAATGTATCTACCTACCAGATTCAGGGTAATAAGCATAGATGCAATAGTTCCAAAAGAAAGGATATCTAAACCAATAATTGCTAAAACTGTAGTCGCCCAAGCGGAAATAGCTCCAAGGGAAACTAATGTATCCATATTGGTATGAAGATGAGATAAAGCTATCCAAGCACTTTTTAAAGTTTTTCTACCTGGTATGAAGATTGTTGCTGCACCACCGATTAATTCAATGAATAGCATAAAAGGAATATGCAACCCGCTCATATTTAAGATCATAAGAATCATAAGAGGAATCGTGATACCTACTGAAATATACATATCTTTTCGAGATTCTTTGAATCTCTTTTCTATCAAATCCTCGGTAGGTATTTCTTCAGAAACTTTGTATCCAACGTCTGATACAGCCTTTTTGATTTTATTCATTGGAATAGCTTCTTGTGATATTAATACAGCTTTTTCTGTGGCTAAATTGACAGAGACATATTTTACCCCATCTAATTTTTTAAGTGCCCTTTCTACATTTTTTACACATGTAGCGCAGGTCATCCCCTGAACACTGAAAGATACTTTATTATTTTGGGCAAATTTTTCTTGAGAATTTGATGGTTCTAACGATTTTTCTTTGACTTCACTCATATAGTGCACCACCTTTTCTACGTTTTTTTGAGATAATCGAAAACCTCTTCAAGTTCTTCTAATTTTATATTGATTTCTTCGGGATCTTTAGAAGACGTTGCATCTTTCACACATGTTTCTATGTGTTTTTTCAATATTTCAGAGTGAGCATTTTTTAAAAGAGAAATTGTGGCTAACAATTGCTTAGATATGTCGATACAGTATCTCTCTTCTTCAATCATTTTTATGGCTGCATCAATCTGTCCGCGTGCTGTTTTAAGTTTTCTAAGAGCCTTTTCGTGTTTCATAAAATCGCCTCCTTTTTATCCATCCCACCAGGGGAGGGTATGAAAATTATAATCTATTTTTATTACGGTCAAATTAATTATTCCTTTTTATGGGACACAAAATCTTTAAAACTTATTAAAATAATATAAATTAGATCATTTACTCATGAGTTACTAACTCGTGAGTAAGTAACTCTAAAGTAAGTAAGTACTACACCACAAAGTTATGGTTTTGGTGAAAGGCCTATTATTGTTTCACAAAATATACTATAAAAATCCAAACCAATAAAAAAGACGCCTTATGCAGACGCCTTTTATATTTTTCAACAATCCAATATTTTAACTAGAAAACAGCTAAGTCATTTTTCATCCTCTATTAATTAGATTTCTACTCTTTTCACTTTAAGAGTTCGCAACCTGTTTAAAGCTGCCCCTACCTCGTACGGTCTTGGTTTTACATAATCACCATCAGGGTAGTTAAAAGGGGAGATAATTTTAAGTCCTTCTTTTTCTAAAATATTGAAGATTTTATTCAATATATCTCCCAATGAACTCTGGCCATCTATGATTCCTTTCTGTAAAGCAAAGACAAGGATATAACCAATTGTTTTAGCCTGTTCTCTATTTAAAAGCTGCTCAAGGTTACTCAATTCAATATTGTTTCTACCAAAATGAATAACATCTTTGCTTGAGGCTTTAACTTTGAATTTATTTCCCCGCTTAGGGTTAATACTATCAGGGTCGGGAACCCTACGACAAATTCGACCAAATTTATCAGAACTTTCCTCTTTTCGCTGGGTAGGAAGCTCTATTGCAATCTTGTGTGCCAGATCTGTTACATCCTTAGGTCTATATTCATCCATCATGATCACATGATCTGCAACATCAAAGTAATCTCCAGCTCCTCCAACTACGATCACAGTAGAGACTTTATAATCAGTATATAAGCTTTTGACTTTATCAATGAAAGGAGTAATAGGTTCCTTATCTTTAGTAACCAACCTTTGCATTCGGGAATCTCTAATCATAAAATTAGTAGCACATGTATCTTCATCAATTAATAATAGTTTAGTACCTATCTCTAGGGCTTCTATAATATTGGCAGCCTGGGAAGTACTTCCACTAGCATTCTCGGTGCAAAAATCTGTTGTTGTTTCACCCTGAGGTAAATTATTAATAAAGGGACTAATATCAACCTTTTCAATTCTTCTGCCATCTTCGGCTCTTATCTTAACAGCATCTTCTCTGGTAACGACATATTCCCGCCCATCACCAGGGATGTGGTTATAAACCCCTTTTTCTATAGCGTTAAGTAGAGTTGATTTTCCGTGGTATCCACCCCCCACAATAAGGGTTATTCCCTCTTTAACCCCCATACCTTTAATTTTTCCTAAATGGGGAAGATCAAAAGTTACTTCATATTCTGGTGGTGACATAAAATGTACAACTTTATTGCCAGTTAAAGGACGATCATCAATCCCACTTTGTCTAGGTAAAATTGAATCATTTGCAATAAAAGCCACCAACCCCTGTTCCTCTAATTTGCCTCGTAAAGTCTCTTGATCCTCAATGACTTGAACATGTTTTTTCAATGATGAAGAGTTAATATTGTCATAATAAAGAGTAGAATTAATAATTTTAGGTAGTTCATCAAAAAACATTTTATAAGCTTCATTGCCCAGTACTCTACGACCAGCGGCGGGTAAACCTAAACTAAGCCGGGCCTCTATCATATCTTTATTAAACTCAACAGAGGTTCTTTCCAATACTTCCTGACCTGTCTTAGTAATGGCGATCAGTCCGCTTTTTCCAGATCCCCTTTGACCTTTGCTATATTTTTTTATGGCTCGCTCAATTAGTCTGGTTAAAAAATCAGTCACTGCCATTCGTCTTATCTTATTTTCCCAGAACCAGGCTGGAAAATTTGTTACTTGCTGGTCTATTCTAATTAGAATGCTGGAAGGACTGGCAAAAGGATCTCCTTGTACGTAAGGTATCCCTAACTTGTAATAGCCAAAATCATACCAGTTTGACTGTATCTGTTTATAAGCCTTATACCCTCTTCCATTAATATTTTTGAGTGTCTTTTTTAATTTATCCTTGTTTTGCATCTTCAAACCCCCAAAAAAGGCGCCTTATACAGACGCCTTGTATATTTTTCAACAATCTAATATTTTATCTAAAGATTAACTAAATCATTTACCCATATAGTATTTCATCAGTATTTCTGCAACCTCGGCTCTTGTGAATTCTTTTGGTGGTTTTTCTCCTTTTGAAAGCATTTCCCTCACCTTTGTCCCACTAAGGAACACATGATCTTCTTTTCCGTGTGGACATGTTTTTGCCGTAGCCATATTTTCACACTTGGTGCAATAAAACGCGTGTTCAAATTTTAGTGGCACTATCCCTATCTCTTCGGGTTTAAACTGGTCAAATATCTCTTGAGCTTCGTAAGTTCCATAGTAATTTCCAACACCTGCATGGTCTCTTCCTACAATAAAGTGTGTACATCCATAGTTCTTTCTACATATAGCATGAAAGATAGCTTCTTTTGGTCCGGCGTATCTCATGTTAACAGGAAACACCCCTAAAAATACCCTTTCTTTTGGGTAATACTTGTCCAGTATAACTTCGTAGGATTTCATCCTCACATCGGAGGGGATATCTTCCTTTTTTGTTTTTCCCACCAATGGGTTTAAGAACAAACCATCGACGATTTCAAGCGCTGTTTTCTGCAAATATTCGTGTGCCCTGTGTATGGGATTTCTCGTTTGAAAGGCTACTATTGTTTTCCATCCCTTTTCAGAGAATAACTTTCTTGTATCTTTTGGATCGAGCCTGAACTCTTGAAAGTTTTCGTGCTCTATCCTGTTGAGTAAGGTAATCTCTCCACCTAATGCTATCTCTCCTTGCTCGTATAAAAACTTCACCCCAGGATGGGCTTTGTCTTGTGTTTTGTAAACTTTCAGTGCCTCTTCTTCTTTTCTTCTTTCAAACTTGTCTTGAAGATGTAGTATCGCGTACTCTTTTGAATCTTCTTGGTTCTTTATCAATACATCTTCTCCCACTTTTAGTTCGTCTGCAATCTCTTTTTTTACCGATAGAATTATAGGAATGGACCATACCGTTCCATTAGATAACCTCATGTTGTCTAAAACAGAATCGTAATCTTCTTTTGTCATAAACCCTTCTAATGGGCTGAATAGTCCAGTTGCAATGTTTTCTAACTCAGATAGATCAAAATAAGATACACTTATACTTTTTAACTCTTTCGATCTTTTTAACCATTCTTTTTTTTCTTCTTCGGTAGCTATTTTGTTGATCAATTTTCCACCGTGTGGCTCAATCATTTTTTAGACCTCCATAGTTTTTAATCATAAAGCTTTTTTAACGCCCCTTCACCCCGCTCCCCACCCTTCTATGGAAGGGACCTGCGGTCCCTTAGACCCTGGCGGGGGAGGGCTCCGCCCTGTGACCCTTTTAAGGTCAAAGTCTTATTCATAAAACTTGTTTTAGCGCCCTTCCCCCTGCTCCTCACCCTCTAAGGAAGTAACCTGCGAATCCTAATCCAGCAGGTAGGAGGGCTCAATCAGACCTATCAAACTTTCTTCAAATGATATCATTGTTTCTCAGATATTCAATAACCTTTTCAACCGATTCATCTATGCTTTCTACATCGGTATTCAAAATTAACTCAGGATTCTCAGGCTCTTCGTAGGGAGCTGAAATCCCTGTGAAATTTTTTATTTCGCCTTTCATCGCCTTTTCGTACATACCCTTTGGATCCCGGTTTTTCAATTCATCAAGTGGACATTTTACGTATATCTCTATGAATTCTCCATCTTTTACTAACTCTCTTACCCTCTGCCTATCTTTTTTGTATGGGGAAATGAAGGCTGTCATTGTAATTATCCCAAGATCAGAGAATAACTTTGCAACTTCTCCTATCCTTCTAATATTTTCCTCCCTATCTTCTGGGGAGAATCCTAAATCACCATTTAAACCGTGTCTGATGTTGTCTCCATCCAAAACATACGACAACTTTCCCATTTTCAACAATCTTTCTTCCAAATCATGTGCTATAGTCGATTTTCCGGATCCAGATAACCCAGTAAACCAAAGGATTACTCCCTTTTGCCCTAAAAATCTTTCTCTGTCTTCTTTTTTTACCTTCCCCGCATGCCATACTACATTCTCACTCTTTTTTCTCTCCACTTTTATACCTCCCAAAAGCTTTATTGATAATTCTTAATAAAAGCACTCTGTCAAGAAGATTATACTCCAATCAGAGGGCACAGTCAAGTTAAGGTATTAGAACATATGCGGGGATTATGTTAAAATGGAAAGTAAAACTGGCTGTGGATAAAAAAAGAAGGGCGAGTGTATTCGCCCTTTTGTAGTTATTGTACGCTTTCAGCTAGAGATTGCTTAGCAATATTCACGTATTCATTGAACCCCTCTGGATCGTTTACAGCAAGTTCAGAAAGCATTTTTCTGTTTATGTCGACGTTGGCCAATTTCAAACCATGAATTAACTCATTATACTTCAAGCCTTCCGCTCTTGCGGCAGCGTTGATTCGTGTTATCCAAAGTTTTCTATAATCTCTTTTTTTGTTTTTTCTACCTGCATAAGAATATTTTCCGGATTTATAATACTGTTGTTTTGCTAATGAATAGCGTCTACTCAACGCTCCTGTGTATCCTTTGGCTGCTTTCAAATATTTTTTCTTTTTTTTGCGAGAAGAAACAGCTCGTTTAATTCTCATATTCTATACACTCCTTTTTAACTTAAGTTTAATTCAAATCATCATTTTAATCCGATGGATTTCTTAACTTTATCCACTATTTCCCTAGGTACTTCAACCTCTTTTTTAAGTCTTCTCATATGACTGCTTTTCTTGAAGCCTGTATTATGCCCTACATTATTTCTATGTCGTAGAATTTTCCCGCTTTTAGTGACTTTAAACCTTTTTTTTGCTGAACCTTTTGTTTTTAATTTAGGCATCTTGATTCCTCCTGATTTTTAGAATATAGATTACTTATTTTTGGTCTTCTTTGACTGGTTCTAGAATAATATCCATATCTTTACCCAATAATTTTGCCCCTCTGGAAACTTTCGCTATATCGGATGTCATAGACACCACTTTGTCAAGTATTTCCCTGCCTTTCTCTTTAAAAAGTATATCTCTACCTAAAAACATAATTACTACTCTTACTTTATGGCCATCTTCTAAAAATTCCCTTATCTTTTTCAATTTGGTGTTGAAGTCATGTTCATCGATTCTGAGTCTGAATTTCATCTCTTTAACAACTTGTTTTTTTTGTTTTTTCTTCGCTAATTTTTCCTTCTTCTCTTTCTCATAGATATATTTACCATAATCCATCATTCTAGCAACCGGAGGTTTAGCTTTAGGGGCTACTAAAACTAGATCTACTCCCGATTGTTGGGCTAATTTTAACGCTTCCTTTGTTGACATTTCTCCAAGTTTGTTTCCATCTTGATCTATTAACAGTACTTTTCTAGCTCTGATCTCTGTGTTTTTAGCGACTTTATCGCTTATATACAATCACCTTCCTTATTTAATTGATAAAAAATGGGTGACACCTGCGTCACCCATTATTTTCAAAATACAAAAAATTCTCTTTTTCTCAAATAAGAGCCATTTTTTCAACATTGGTACCCCTGACGGTTTTTGACTATTCCCGGGGTGGGAAGCTAACTACGGGTGACTTCCTCTTTATTTTTTATATAATATTAAATTCTGGTGGGCCATGCGGGGATCGAACCCACGACCTACTGATTAAGAGTCAGTCGCTCTACCAGCTGAGCTAATGGCCCTATACCACTTTTTAATTATACCTTAACTCTATTTGTTTGTCAAGAAGCGATTTGGTCTGATTCTTTACTTGACGAAGATGAAGAAGACTTTGATTTGGATTTTCTTGAATCCGTGATGTAGAAACCTTCTCCCTTAAAAGAAATTCCCACGTTACCAATTATCTTTTCAGTTTCAGAACCGCATAGTTCACATTTAACTTCGGGTGTTTCATTCATAGAATGCAAAACAGTGAACTCATAACCACAATTTTTACATTTATACTTATATAGAGGCAACTTTATCCTTCCCCCTTTTTGTATTTTTTGACAAAAAATCACGAATAATCAAAATATACCATATCAAATTTATATGAAATTTTATATGTTATGGATGTTAATAGTTTTTTTATTTGTCTATTTGACCAGTTTCCATATACCAGAGATATAGATCTAATTTCCCCAATGGTTCTCCAACCATCTTTGATAAAACTCTGAGTTCTTTTTCAAACTTTGTGTACTTTTTCTCTGTCCAAGAAGGTTTAGGTATTTCTTTCACAAGATTATAATTCTTTATAATTCTCATTATATGCTTATCTAATATAGCGACGTCTTCTCTTCCCACGTTTCTTAAAAAATGGCTAGCTTCTTTCCAACCTATGCCTTTGATATTTTCAACCAAAAATCTTCTACTTTCTGAAATATCTTTTTGAAGCAAGTTCTTCAAACGCCCGATTATCCATCTATTTTCAACTATGTATCGTGATCTGGTGTTTGGGAACCTATGTCCAACTTCTCTTAATTTTGATATTAATTGCTTTTCGCTATAATAAGCGAAACCTTCTTTTGTGATTATTTTCTGTGCTTTTATACCGCCCTTTGCCCTCCAATTTGCCGTTAATATACAAAAAGATAGTTCACAGAATAAATCCAATTCATCACCATTTTGTCCAATCTCTTTAAACTCTTCAAACCTTCTTTCAACTTCATCCTTGATGGTAAGCTTTAGTTTTTCTATTTTATTAACCAAAAGATCTGAAGGTTTTGCTATTTTTGAATGGGTCATCTATTACCTCCAAGAATGTATTAATTATTAGCTTTTTTTCTGTTAGATCTTACAATTAAATAAAAACCTATGATCATATATATTATAAGAGAAATAAAGATACCAAAAAACTCTGGCTGACTTAGCTGTTCCCATCCATTCAATAAAGAATTATTGCCTATGGTTATAGATGTGTGTTTTTCCAATAAATAGATGGTGTAAAAAGAGAGAATAAAAGCGCCAAATATTACAGAGATCATCGAAATAATTGACTGATAATTTTTTGAAAAGATTATCGCAACAATCACACCTAAGATAGCAAAAATTATCCAGGGAATGTAAGAAATGGAAAAAGGTAGATTATTCAACCATTCGCCATTTGAAGATATAATAAAAGTTCCTATTGAGTAGCCAACCAATCCGCCTAAAAGAAAGCCACCAACCACAAAAGCTATGTTAACCAGATGATAGAATACAAAACCGAAGATCAAACTAAATATCAGATAAATAAAAAAGCTGTAATCACCAAACGTTAGAACAAAATTACTAATTAACGGGATTTTTAGCAAATAAGGTATCACTATGGAATAAGAAGCATAGACACCCAAAAGAAAGATAGTAACTTTAAAAGAAATCTTTGAAAAAAGCAAAAGTATTAGGGATAAGGGCAACAAAATATAGACCGAATTAACTAACAATAAATAGAGATTTGTAAAAGCCTCGGTATTGATTAAATCGGGAGGAATCATATGAATTTCACCCCTTCGTAATTAAATTAGTTTTTTAAAATCTTAAACCAATTAATTGTATCACACAATTTTGATTGGCAAAATGATTTTTATGGTATAATTTTAGAAAAGATTTCAACTCCTTTGAATGGAGTGAAGAGTACTAAAGATTTCTATAGAAAGAAAAAAATCAAAAGTTAGAAGGAGGAATTAAATTGGAAAGTTTAAGAATCGAAGTTGATGAAGAATTTATAAATGGGTTAATAGACAAAGTTATAGAAGAAAATACTCAAGTGCAAGGCCTAAAAAATTTGAATGTACAACTGAGGGAAGATGGAATAAATTTTCAAATGGAGGTTAATTTTTTAGGGAAAGATTCAACAGTAGAATCCTTAATTAAAATTTTAGAAAAGCCTGAAGATTTAGAAAACGGTAAGTTACGTTTGTCCTTGAGTGGTGATGAAGGGGTTAGAAAGATTTTAGAAGGCATATTCTATATACTTTCAGAATTCAGTGAAGCGGTTTCTTCAAAAGATTACGAAATTCTAATAGATTTTAATAAAATAAAAATAAATCCATTTATTGATACTATGTTAAAATCTTTAAAAATTTCTCGATTTGTTCTTCAAGATGGAAAATTTGAATTAGTTCTCGACTTCAAAAAATAGGTGGTGAATAATGAAAGAAATATTGTTGGAAATAGACGAAAAGGCAGCCAAAGAATTCCTAATAAAAGCTTTAGAAAATAGTAAATTTCACTTCCTGAAAAGCATATTTGATCACGTATCCAATATAGAGTTCAGTGATAACGAAATTAGATTCAAGGTGTTGATGTTCAAATACTATTTAAAATTAAAGACATATCCTAAAGCGTTAACAGGAAGATACGAATTTTTTCATAATATCCCTGCAAAAATGATCAAAAAAGAAGAACTTCCAAAATTTGTTGAATTAAACGACAAGACAATAATTATCAATATCCCCGAAAATCCTATTAGCAAAAATATAAGTATAGAGAAATTTGAGATAAAAAATGGGAAATTAAAGCTCATTTTAGGTTTGAATTAAGAAAGGAGCAACAAATTATGGAAATAAATACCGAATTAATAAAAAAGTTAAAAAAACTATCCAACATAGAACTAAATCCAAGTGAAGAGGAAAAAATAAAAAAAGATCTAAACGATTTATTAGAGTATTTAAAAATATTGGACGAAATAGACGTTGACGGGGTTGAAGAAATGATCTCCCCAGTTGAATTCTCGACTTCCGTTTTAAGAAAAGACGAAGTAGACGGCTTTGAAAACAGAAAAGAAATAATAAACAACTTTCCAGAAAGTAAAGACGGTTTTCTCACTGTACCTGGTATACATATTAACGAGGAAGAATAATTTGAATACAAAAGGAAAAGTGTACGAAGACAAAGCTGTTGCTTACTTTTTGAATAGAGATTATCAAATAATTGCGAGGAATTTTTCTTACAGACACGGTGAAATAGACATTATAGCCTTAAAAAACAAAGTACTACATCTTATAGAAGTAAAAGGTGGGAAAGAAACTTTCGGTGATCCAGCTTTCAGGGTAAATTCTAAAAAACTAAAAAAAATAATGAAAACGGGGAATTACTTCATAGCTACTCATAAAAACCTAGAATTTGATGAAATTCAAATTGATGTAATTTCTGTCACCAACGATGGAGTAATAAATTATTACCCAGCTCAAAGGCTATAAAAAAGTGCCCCTGGAAGGAGTCGAACCTTCATTTGTGGATTAGGAATCCACCGTTCTATCCGTTGAACTACAGGGGCTTACTAAAGACAAAAACTATTATAGCAGAAAATTCGACAGCTGTCAATCAATGACGAATATTAAGGGTTTCTACTACTTGAAAAAAACAATAGCAAGTTTTAAAGTTTGTAGAAACAGTAAAATACTATATTGGGGGTTATAAGCATGAGAAAAGTTTTGGTTCTGATGATGGCACTTATCATGTTTGTGAACATGTTTGGGCTAAAGGTTATCATGGTCACGGATGCAGGAGGACTAGGAGATAAATCTTTCAACGATGGTACATGGGCTGGTGTTCAAATGGCTGTCGAACAACTCCCTGATATTGAAGCAGAAATCCTCATATCGAAAGAACAAACCGATTACGTTCCAAATCTCACCAATGCTGCACAGAATGGAGATGTGGTAATAGGGGTAGGATTCATGATGGCAGATGTTTTATTCAATATTGCAATGCAGTATCCTGATACATTTTTCATAGGGATAGACATAGAACCATCTCCTAATCAAGTAATTCCTTCTAATTTAGCTCTTTATACTTTTAAAGAAGAAGAAGGTGGATTTTTACTCGGATATTTGGCGGCTTCCATGACAAAAACCAATAAAGTGGGTTTTATTGGCGGGTTAGAAATTCCACCCGTTAAAAGGTATGAAATTGGGTATCGTTCAGGAGTTGAAGCTTTTAATCAAATCAAAGGTGAAAATGTAACGGTTATTACTGGTTACGTTGGTAGCTTTACCGATTCCTCCAAAACCAAACAAATTGCTCTTTCTCATTACGATCATGGAGCGGATATTATTTTCACAGGGGTAACTACCGCAGCTGTTATAGATGCTGCCAAAGAAGTAGGCTCGTCATTTTATGGTCTTCCTGATAATGCTCCTTTAAATCAAATTATAGAAGAATACTTTGAAAAAGGACGAGGGTATTTTGTAATTGGATACGATATGGACCAAGATTATATTGCACCAGGTTATGTTTTAACAAGTTCTAGAAAAAAGGTTGATGTTGCGGCATTTGAAGGAATCAGATCCGCATTATACGATAGAAATTTTAATTCCGGTCATCACGTTCTAGGGATAGAAGATGAAGGTATGGGTATCTCTCCCATGAAATATACGAAAGGAATGGTCCCAAATGAAGTCATTGCAGAATTAGTCTTTTTGCAAAAATTGATGAAGGATGGAGAAGTTGATATTCCCCAAAATGAGGCAGAATTAGGCTCTTTTGATGTAAATAGTATAAATATTCCATTTTAAATGATTCATACAGATGGGTGGGGAGCGTATCATCAAATATCATAGAAGACAGTAAAATGGCTCAATAAAGGAGGATAATATGGATAACGAAAATATCATAACCCTGTTTGATAATGGGAAACACAAATTCATTTTTTTGGGATCAGAAAGAAAAAGTCTGGAAGGCATTCCAACAAATCAGTATCTAATTGTTCATAACGATGAAGGTGTGTTACTCGATCCAGGAGGAGTACATGTATTCCCAAGAGTTCTTGCAAGCGTTGTTGAATTCATTGACCTGGGTAAAATAAAACATGTGTTCTATTCCCACCAAGATCCCGATGTATCATCAGGAATAACTTTGTGGGACAGCGTTTTAGAAACTAAGTTTTACATATCAAAATTATGGGAGCGGTTTTTACCCCATTTTGGAGTTTTTGAAAAATCAAGAATGGTTTTGATAGAAGATTCTGGAGGAAAGATAAAATTTAAAGATGGTGTTGAATTACAAATAATTCCTGCACATTTTCTACATTCAACGGGAAATTTCAACCTTTACGATCCAAGCTCTAAAATACTCTTTTCAGGGGATATAGGAGTATCTGTTTTCCCCGAAGGGAAAGATACGGTCTTTGTAGAAGACTTCTCAAATCACATTAGATACATAGAAGGATTTCACAAAAGGTATATGGCATCCAACAAAGTTTGCAAAAAGTGGGTTGACATAGTTAAAAAATTGGATGTTGAACAGATGGTGCCACAGCATGGGGCTATATATAAAAAGCCTGAGTATAAAGAATTCCTAAACTGGTTTGAATCTTTAGAGTGTGGGACAGATCTAATAGATAACATCTATAAGGTCGGGGCAAAATGAGTGGAAAGGAGAATTATACTGATACCATAAAAGGCTTAGCAAAAAGTGTGTACCATGAAAATCTTCTTGTTTCTTTCATTGAAAAACTCCAGGAAGTATTGGGAGAGAGGTTTAAGGAAGTTAACGATTCAACTAATATGGTTGGAGAAACCCTTGTTAAACTTATAGAAAGTATAGAAAACACTTCAAATGTAATTGAAAAAACAGTTGAAACTGGAGAAGAAGAGAAAAAAAGGATTTCTGTTAATAATGAAGAAATCATCTCCAAATTGAAAAAATTTGGTAAGGATTTTGATGAAGTAGGAAAAGATGTAGAAAAATCACTAGAAAGTGTATCGCATTTGATGGATAATTTTCAAGAAATAGAAGAATTAACTAACGTTATAAAAAACGTTGCCAAACAAACTAACATACTCTCGATAAACGCCTCAATAGAAGCCGCAAGAGCAAAAGAAGCCGGTAGAGGATTCGCTGTAGTAGCCGAAGAAATTAAAAAACTATCATCAGAAACTAACATCGCATCAAGTAAAATATCTGAAAGAATCGTCAACCTCTCAAATCAGGTACTAGAAGTCAAAGAAATAATCAACAAATTAGAAGCAATATTTGCAACCATAACCGATTCAATTGAATCCGCTCTTGTAACGTTAAATGGGAATTTATCGTTTATGGATGAATTAACGCAAAATTTGGTTTCAGGAAAAGAAGAACTTAAAGAAAACACCAACAACTTGCTGGCATCAAGAGAAAATATAGAAGAACTTGTGGACAATATACATACCTTGGGAAAAGTCTTAGAAACAGTATTGCAAATGCAAAATAAATTGAAAGAAATTGAAATTTAACAACCAAGTTAATTGTCTAAAAGAGGGAAATGTGTTATGTTGATTACCGTGATCGGTGGAGGAGCTGCTGGATTAATGGCTGCAACAGTTGCAGCATGGAACGGTGCAAAAGTAAGAATAATTGAAAGAAAAGGCAAATTAGCTAAAAAACTCTTGGCAAGCAGCAACGGAAGAGGGAACTTCTCGAATTTGGATACGAAAGAAACTCATTACTACAGCAACAATTTGCCTTTTGTGAAAAAAGTACTTGATATTTTTGGTGTTGTACAAACGCTTAGTGTTTTTGAAGGATTAGGAATAATGGTAAAAGAAAAGGGTACAAAACTTTTTCCTTACACAGAAAAATCAAAAGATATCGTTACTAATTTTATCTATGAATTAGAAAAGCACAATGTTGAAGTTGTACTTAACTTCCAAGTCAACCAAATAATTAAAGATAGAGAAAAATTTCTCATAAAAGGCCAACACAGGGTATTTCAATCGGATAAAGTAATAGTGGCAACAGGTGGAAACTCCTCTCCTCAATACGGATCCAACGGTATTATATTTCCTACTCTCCAAGATTTGGGACATTCTATTGTTGAATTACGTCCAGGGTTAGTCCCTTTGAAAGTGAGACCGCATATCGATAAAGATGTGGCAGGTTCCAAGTTAGAAGGAAATATATTCCTAATAGATCAAAACGGTGAAATTGTTTCTAAAATTTATACTGGTGAAATACTTTTCAAAGAAGATGACGTCCTTTCTGGTATACCAATATTAGAACTCAGTAATTATGTTCATGAGTATCTAGAACAAAACACTCCTCTTTTTCTAAAAATTGTACCCTTTCCTCAATATTCACACCGAAGTTTAGTGGATTTTTTAGTCAAGAAGATTAGATCAAAGCCCGAAAGACCTATAAAACTGCTACTGGTAAGTATTATCGAGGAACGATTGATTCCATATTTTTTACCAAAGATAGGATTTGAAAATTTGGAAGCACCTGTTAACAGTTTGGATGATAAAGATATAGAAATGCTGGCCGATAACTTAAAAGACTGGAATTTCGAAGTTGTAGGTACAACAAGTTGGAAAGATTCTCAGGTTTCTTTAGGTGGAATTAATACAACTGAAATAGACCCTTATACTTTAGAGTCTACAATTATACCTGATTTATTTTTTGCAGGTGAGATTATGGATGTAGCTGGAGAAAGTGGCGGATACAATTTGCAATGGTCCTGGTCTACTGGATACTTAGCAGGAAATTCCGCTTCTTCTGAATAAAAAGAAGTATGGAGGGTGTGAATCCAATGGAGATTGGTTTAGTACACTACAGGGTAGGAGAAACAGACGGTGTTTCCTTAGAAATGGTTAAATGGAAGCAAGTTCTTAGAAACATGCATTTAAAAACGTATTTAATCGCCGGAGATATGGGGACGTCACCTGGATTCAAAATCCCATACATTGCATATACGGACAAAAGAA
Organism: Petrotoga miotherma DSM 10691; assembly: GCF_002895605.1. Classification (GTDB taxonomy): domain Bacteria; phylum Thermotogota; class Thermotogae; order Petrotogales; family Petrotogaceae; genus Petrotoga; species Petrotoga miotherma. The sequence continues at coordinate 12,661 of NZ_AZRM01000036.1, read as the reverse complement.
GTAACGTACTGAAACAAAAAGCTTTTGTAAATTTAAACAGCTGGGACGAGGCTTATTTTAAAAAGGAGATAAATAAATACGTAGAAGATATTTACAATCAACTATACGAAATGATGGATTTGGATGTAATGATTGTGAATAACATCTTTTCATTAGCCCACAATCCTGCAGCAGCCGTGGCTATTTACAGGTTCTGTAAAGATAACGGAATTAAAATGATAGGTCACCACCATGATTTTTATTGGGAAAGAGATTTTTACAAAAATCCGACCAACGATTACATCAAAGAGATCTTGGAAGAATATTTTCCTCCAAGAGATATACCCAACGTGGTTATAAATTCGCTCGCACAAGAAGAGTTAAAAAATAAAAAAGGGTTGGATAGTGTCGTCATACCTAACGTATTCGATTTTAATCAAAAGCAGTGGGAAATAGACGATTACAACATAAAAATATACGACAAGTTGAACATATCTCAGAACGATCTGATATTTTTACAAGCAACTAGAATAGTCAGAAGAAAAGCTATTGAATTGGCGATCGACACGGTAGCAGAAGTAAAAAAGGATTTAAAAAAGTATATTGAAAAAACAACATTCAACGGTAAAAAAATAACGCAAGACACGAACGTATTTTTGGTTTTACCTGGTTTATCGGAAGAATCTGATTATGTAGAAGTGTTGAAAGAATACGCCTCACAAAAAGATGTAGAACTAAAATTAGCTTTTTCCATTTCCGATGACATCAGGCACGAAGAGGAAGAGATTTTTTCTCTATGGGATTTTTACGCAATAGCCGATTTTATAACCTATCCAAGCATTTTAGAGGGTTTTGGTAATCAATTTTTAGAGGCGATATTCTCAAAAAAGCCTGTGTTGATGTTTGAATATCCGGTTTACAAAAAAGACATAGCCCCCTTAGGCTTTGAGGTTGTCAGTCTAGGAAGTAAAGCTGAATATGAAAGAGGTAGGTACAGAGTCAACCAAAACGAAATTATTAAGGCAAAAGAAGAAATTTTTAAAATTCTATTTGATACCCAAAGGGCTTCAAAGATTGTTCAAAAGAATTTTGAACTTGGGAAAAAATACTTTTCCTATGAAACTTTGGGGAAAAAGTTGAAAAACTTGTTGGTAGAAAAAGCTCATTTGGGCGTCTAATTATCCTTATAGTCGAGTTGCGAGGTGAAAGCGCAAACACTCCATTATCCTTCAGGGTGGGGCGCGGGGTGAAAGGGCGCTATAAAATTCTAAAGGCAACATAAAAAAATAAATGCAGGGGGAAATAATATGACTCTCAAGTGGAAAATGGCAGTCTTAATCATCTTGGTTTCGGTTGTACCTATGGCGTTTTTTATCACATATTCTTCATTAAATTATAGTAACATATTAAAAGAAGACACTTCTCAATTAATCGAAGTTAACAATTCCCAAACAGCCAATTTTATTGATCAGTACATGAATGATCTCAAAAAAGTAACTTCTTCAATCGCTAGTGATCCCGATGTCATCAATTTGCTCGAACAATCGCAAGAAGAAAGAGATAGAATGTATCAAAAGCTCCAAAATTTAATTGATGAATATCCTGAATTCACAGAAATTTGGGTAGGTTCAAAAAATGGTGATGCTTTTGTAAGACCAGTAGAAATGGAAAACCAAAAAGCAAGTGATTATGATCCAAGAGTAAGGCCATGGTACAAAGATGCCCTTCAAAAGCCACAAGAAGTAGTAGTATCAGATCCTTTTGTGCATGCAGTAACAGGTGATACCATAGTTACCCTTTCAAAGGCTATAAAAAACGATAAAAATGAAATAGTCGGAGTTGTGTCAATAGTACTATCTATGTCCAGGATTTATGAAATTATTGGTAATGAGTTAGGAACTGGAGAAACTATTTATGTAATAAACCAAAAAGGTCAGGTTATCTTTCATCCTGAAAGTGATACAATTGGTCAAGACATTTCACAAGAAGAATACTTTAAAAATTTAACTCAAAGAAGTGGTTCCATGTATGTTCAAAACGGATCAGTTTTTACAACTTATAATAAAATTAGCGATCCGAATTGGACGGTTATTACTCAAGCGGATACTAAAAATTTATTCAGTGAAGTAAGATCTACCACGATGTTCACTCTTATACTCTTCATAATAATAGCCGTAGTTGCCGTAATAGTAGGTATTTTATTTGTTATTTTCTACATTATAAAACCGATGAATAAACTGAAGACGTATCTTTCAGAGGTAGGAGAAGGTAATTTATCAACTTCCGTAGAAATAAACTCTAAAGACGAAATTGGACAAATGGCAGATTCTTTAAATCAAGCTATAGATGCCTGGAAAAACTCTATAAACTCAATAAGAGAAGACTCTTTAAAGATCGATAGTTCTGCTATGGAATTACTCAACATTTCTAAAAACAGTTCCCAATCTGCAGAAACCCTTTCGAAAAAAGCCGCTGAAATCAGTGAAAACGCTGAAGATACTTCCGCCTCCGTTGAAGAGGTTACCTCAGGCATTCAGGAAATATCTGCAGCCGCTCAAAATGTTTCTAAATCAGCTCAAGAGCTCAACACTGCTGCTTCAGAAACAGAAAACGCTGCTAACGAAGGACTTGAGTCTATAAAATCGATAGATAAAACGATAAAAGAGGCTGTAGATAAATCCAAAAAAACGCAGAATGTGGTAAAAGCCCTAATAGAAAGATCTGAAAACATCGGCAAGATCGTTAATACGATAAATTCTATAACAGAGCAGACAAACCTTCTAGCCTTGAACGCCGCTATAGAAGCAGCAAGAGCAGGAGAAGCAGGGAAAGGATTCGCGGTTGTAGCTGATGAAATAAGAGGTTTGGCGGAAGATTCCAAAAATGCAACTTCACAAATTGAAAAAATGCTCGAAGGTATTAAAAATAGTACCAATGTTGTAAATGACAGCACAAACGAAACCGTAGGAATAATACAAAACCTCAATGAACAAATGAACGGTATAAACAGCAAATTCCAACAAATTTTAAATATGGTAAAAAATTTAAACAGTGGAATAGACAACTTAACAGCAACTTCTCAAGAACAAAGCGCAAGCACCGAAGAAATGAGTTCAGCCATGGATAGAGTGGCACAAGCGATAACCTCTATTAGCGAAAGTTTGAGTGAGGTAACCAATTCAATTAACACTCAAAAAGAAGACGCAAAGAAGATTGAAAAGAACTCTCAAGAACTCTCTACTTTATCAGAAGAGCTCTCGGAACAGTTGAAAATATTCAGACTGTAGGAGAATCGAATCTTGATTAGACTGTACTTAGGTTACTATTTAGAAGCACTCACCGACAACCAACTTGAAGTTTTAGACAAACTCAAATTTGAAACTTACGAAAGAGAAAGCATCCTTAGATTCAGAAAAGAAGTGAAAGACAAAAAGGAAATAGTGCAAGTACTAAAAATCTTAAAAACCTTTGAAATAATACCTGGTTACGCACTTCAAAAAGACGAAGATTTCTATGATTTTGATGAAGAAACATCTAAAAAAAATGAAATAATAATTGATGAACTGGGAGAAGGATTCTTGTTATTCCTTCTGTCGATTTTAGAAAAAGAAAAAGAAGCCATACAAAAAGACAAAGAAACCCTGAAAGGGATCATAGAATCATTATCTTATGATTACATGGTCCAGATAAATATATGGAACAGATACGGTTATGCAAGGTTGTACATAAAGCAAGAGGATGAAGATATCGGTTTTTTAGACTTGATACACAAATGGTACAAAAGCGAACCAAAATACGAACAATTCTTCAAAGACCTAATGAAGGATAAAAGAATACTAAATTTATCGCAGTATTTCTTAAAAAAAGAAGGATACATAAAATAACAAAATTGGCGGGTTACAGAGTATAGTGAAGGACCCTAAACTCATTAGAAGAACTAAAAGTATTAGTAAAAAAATTTTCAAAAAGGCGCCCTAAATGGGCGTTTTTCAATTAAAAATTGTTGCAAATTTTTATAAACTTTCCTCATCAAATGGAGGGACTTTAATGAAATATAAAAACGCCTTGTATTTTCTTTGGAAAGAGATCTCTCGTTTTAAAAAAGAATTAATTATAAATTTCATACTAATTTTATCTTTTATACCACTAGTAGCCGTGACTCCATTTTTAATTGAAAACTTGATGCAAGAAATTACAACAATAAACGATGGGCAAGGGATGAAAAGTGCCTTAATTACAGCTTTACTGATTCTTGTTATTTATTCCTTCACACGTTTTATTTGGTTTTTAAGTGATTATCAAGGAGACATTTTGAAACTGTTAGTGAAAGGGAGCTTGCGTGAGAAATTATATCTAAAGGTTCTAAAATTACCTGCCTCGTACCATAAAAGGAAGCCATCAGGTGAATTGATGGCACGATTCACCTCTGATATAGACATAGTTGGAGAAGAAGCGCTTTTTTTTACATCTGTTTTTCAGGCAATAGCTGAATTTTCGGTAGGATGTTATGTTGCCTTTAAATTAAATACTTATTTGGCCATAATATTTGTTTGTTCCCTACCCGTATACTTATTATGTCAAAAGCAGTTCAAACCAAAGATGGAAAGTATGTCTTTGTTAGAACGAGAGGCAAACGATAATGTTGTGAAATCAATAGAAGAAGGGATAAATTCAGCAATTATCATAAGGTTATTGGAAAAAACTACCTATTTTTACCATCTTTTTCAAAACAAGATCCGCAATTGGAATAACTCTATGAAAAACAAAAGTTTTTATGAAAAACTATATAATAGTATAACTATGTATATTGAAGAAGGTTTACCTATTATTATTTTGTGTATAGGTGCAATTTTATCAATGAGGGGTTTAGTAGATATTCCAACGCTGATCGCCTTTTTCACATTCGTTGGAAGGCTATATGTCCCAGTATGGAACTTAGCTTTTCTCTTTACTACCACACCTGCCGCTTTCCCATCAATAGATAGAATTAAAACTTTACTAAACCAAGAAGAGGAAAAAGTACGTAAAGGGATGCCCTTTCCAAAAGAATTTACAATTGATTTCCACGACGTTTTCTTCTCATATGAAGGAAATAATTATATATTAAAAAATATAAATTTGCAAATCAGCGAAGGTGAAAAGATAGCCATTGTTGGATCAACTGGAACAGGGAAAAGCACTTTACTTTTATTATTAACCGAGCTATATAAACCGCAAAGAGGAGAAATATTACTGAACAAATTAAAACTTTCACAATATGATCTTTCAGATTTACGAAGAAATATAAAATATGTAGAAAGTTCTCCTTTTATATTCAATGCAAGCATAGAAGAGAATATATTATTAGGTGAAAAAGTTGAAAAAAGTACAATAAATGAGATTCTAGAAATCACACAACTAACAGAATTTTCAGAGTCTCTAAATAAAAACTGTTTACTTTTATCCAGTGGACAAAAGCAAAGAGTCAATTTAGCTCGAACATTATTACATCCGCCTAAGGTGCTGTTGTTGGATGAAGCTACTTCAGCAATGGATTCACACACCGAAGAATTAATATTTGAAAGTCTAAAGGAAAAGGAAAAAGATATGACGATAATATTGGTTTCTCATCGTCTTTCAACAATAACAAAAGCAGATAAGATATATTTTATGGTAAAAGGTACTATAGTGGATTCGGGCTCACACATAGAATTATACCAAAAGAATGAAGGTTACCGAGAATTATTCAAGAAGCAGTATATCAAAGATGCTCAGAGTGACAGATAAAAACTTAAAAAACATTATAATGCATTTATAGAATTGTTCAAAAAGAAATAATATTTGGAAGGGGGGAATAGATTTATGGAAACAATTATATTAAAAGATATTCGAAAGGTTTATAAAAACGGGGTAGAAGCTTTGAAAAATATAAATATTTCAATAAAGGTGGGAGAAGTTGTAGGATTGATTGGGCCAAACGGTGCAGGAAAAACTACCCTGATAAATATAATATTAGGACTTTTAAAACCAACTGAAGGGGTTTCAAAAATTTTAGGGGTAGATACTGATAAGATGACCAAGAGCGAAAGAAAAAAGATAGGTTTCATTTTGGACGGACCTGGTCTTTATGATGATTTAACTGTTGATGAAAATATAAAGTTCTGGAGTGAATTATATGAGGTTTCCCAAATACGAGGGGAGGCATTACTAAATCAATGGGGACTTTATGAAAATAAGGGAAGTTTGGTTAAGGAACTTTCCGCAGGTATGAAGCAAAAGTTAGCTATATCAAGAGCATTTTTGCATGATCCTTCAATTGTTTTAATGGATGAACCCACGTCCAATCTTGATCCTGTAGCCAGGAAAAACATGGTAGAATTTTTAAAAAGCTTACATGATAAAGAAAAAACGCTTTTAATAACCTCTCATGATCTTTTCGATATAGAAAGAATATGTTCAAGGATAATACTTTTGAGGAAAGGGCAAATAGTTGTATCTGGAAATATGGAAGAATTGAAAGAGGCTTTGGGAGTTAGAATGGGTGTAACAATAAAGGCAAGTAATAAAATTCCCAAGGATATAGTAAATGAGATTTCAAAGAATTCTGAAGTGAATGTAATAGGAGAAAAAGAGTTGATACTCTCCGGAGATAAAATAAGTCCATCATCAGTAGTTCGATATCTCGTGAATAAAGGAATAGATGTCGAAAGGGTGGAAGAAGAGAAAGTCACGCTTGAGGATATATATACTTATATCGTAAAGGAGGACGAAGAATGATGAAAGCCCTAATTAAAAAAGAGTTACGAATGTTCATAAGGAAACGATTTCAATTTTTTTCTCTTTTGACGGTTATTACAGTCTTTGTAATAACGTTTAATATGGATAGTTCAAATAAATTTAACCCTATTCTTATCTCCTCTTTTATAGTTACTTTTTGCGTGCCTTATTCATTTGGTTGGATCAGCTTTCAAAAAGAGAAGGAAAATAAAAATATCTCATACCTTTTGGCATCACCTTTAAATATAAAAGAAATATTCTTGGGGAAAATGCTTGCAGTATTATTGTTTACCCAGGTGTTCATGTTATGGGGAATTATTGTGCAATATATAACAAACATTTTTTCTATGGGAGTAATTCCTACTTTTGAACTACTTTTGACGGTATTGATAACCTTTCCGATTTGGTCAGCGGTACTTAGTGGGTTAGTTGGAGTAGGGCTTCTCGTGTTTGATAACCCATTCATAGTTAGAATCCTTCTTTTTTTATTCCTAATTTTTGTGGGAATGAATGGAAATCTGTGGAAAAAGTTAATTATTTTAGAAAACTGGCAAAATCTTATTTTGATATTTTTGGGATTAATGGCTATATTAGGAATCATCTACTTCGTAGATATCTTTGGCAAAAGACTGATGATAGAATAAAAAAAGAAAATGGTGTGGGAAGTGGAGGGAAAAGGGACGCTATATATTAAGTTTTAGAGTTTTTAAAGGCAGTAATCTTATAAAAACCGGAGGATAAGATCTATGGGGCGTTTTGGTAAATCAATCAAACTTGACTCTACAATAATGAAATATTATTTTATTATTATACTTTACGAAAGTATTGATAAATTATTCGGCACTGTATATGTTGCTCATATGGGTATAAGGGGATTAACTTCATTTCAAATTGGCCAGGTATTAGCGATTTCTTCAATAGCGTTAAGTGTATTTGACTATCCAACTGGAAACATTGCTGATAGATACGGTAGGAAAAGATCGTTAGTGTTAGGATTTTTCATATGGTCCATCGGTTTACTGGTATTTTTCCAAGCAAATAATCTATTTACTTTTATCTTGAGTATTTTATTGTGGGCAGTCGGGGTATCGTTGATTAGTGGTACTCCAGAATCTTGGTTTGTAGATGAAATTACTAAAGAGGGTCGATCGCATTTAAAAGCGAAAGTGTTTCCTAATGCAAATGCAATTTCACTAATATTCGGTGCCATTGTGGCTTTATTGTCCTCTCTTCTTGCAATTGGTCGTCCGGATTTTCCCTTATTGGTTGCTGGTATAATGGGACTTGGGACATCCATCATTCTTATTTTCATTTTAAATGAAAATTACGGAGATAGGGCAATTTCATTTAGGAAAGCCCTTGTTCGAAACACAATTGATATTTTTAAAAGTACCACGATGAGATTAATTTTGATTCGCTCTATGACAGGAAGAATCGCATTCCAGACCTTTGTAATGATATGGCAATTATATATGGTCAAAGAGCTTAAATTGTCTACCGCATACTTAGGTTTTACAATGGCTATTTTTCTTGTGGTTTTAGCTGCCGGAAATAGTTTAGCAGGCATACTTCTAAAGCGTTTTGAAGGTGTGAAAGTATCAATAATGGGGCAAGGTTTAATTGCAATTGGTTCTATTACAATTGCTTCTCACACTTCAATCGTTGCTTTTTACTTAGGAGCCAGTTTAATCGAATTGGGATTGGGCATAGATAAGAGTGCAAGTTCAGTATGGGTTCATGATTTCATTCCAAGTGAGAGGAGAGCATCTTATATTTCAGCTATTTCTGCTGCTGGATCCTTGTTTGGTTTCACTATTCCTTTAGTAAGTGGTTATATTGCAGATCAAATAGGTTTTCGATACAATTGGTTGTTAGCCTTTATAGGAAGCATTATTACAATTACTCTATTAATCAAAATCGGTACTGCAATAAGAGCTGCGAGAGAAGGCGTTCAGAATGTCGAGAAATCAAAATAGTTAGATTAATACTTGTTTCCATAAAATATTATCTGGAGGTTAAAAGGGATGAATCAAAATAAGTCAAACCAAGAAAAATCTATGAAAAAATTTATGATAATTTGGATAGGGCAATTCGTCTCTATTTTAGGCTCTGGTTTAACAACTTTTGGGTTATCTGTCTGGGTTCTGGAAACAACCGGAAGTGCTATGACTTTCACTATGACTGTTTTAATGCGAGTTTTACCAGGGATAATTTTTGCACCGATCGCAGGAACATTCGCTGATAGGAAAAACAGAAAAAATATAATTATATTCACGGACGCATTTGACGCACTTTTAAAAATGTTTATGATCATATTGCTTATAACGGGGCAAATGAAACTATGGATGATTTTTCCTATTAACTTCATATCTGCAATATTTGGGACGTTTCAAGGTCCTGCATTCACTGCCTCTATTCCAGAAATTGTTCCTAAGAAAAACCTTGGTAGGGCAAATGGAATGATGCAATTAATCCCATCCATTCAAAATATAATAGCACCTGTAGTAGCAGGAGCTCTATACCCTTTAATTGATTTATCAGGTTTATTAACAATCGATTTTATAACCTTTTTCGTAGCAATAGGAACGGTTGTATCACAAAAAATCCCACAGCCTGTTATCAAAGATAAAAGGGTAAATATGGGTAATATAATCAATGATTTTAAATATGCCCTTACATATTTAAAAGGGAAACAAGGTTTTTTCTCACTCATAGCAGTATTTGCCCTGTTAAACTTTATAGCTAATTTAAGTTTTGTACTTGTTGGACCAATAATAATGGGCAATTATAATTCAGTAATTTATGGGATGGTAAACTCCTTATCAGGAGTAGCATTAGTTTTAGGAGGGTTAGTTGCAAGTACTATACCAACTAGTAAAAATAGGGTAAAGGCGATATTTATCAGCCTCATACTATCAGGTATAGGTTTGTGTGTGATGGGTGTATCGCCTCTTTGGTATATAATTGGTGTGGGATTTTTCATATTTATGTTGCCTGTTCCATTCACAAATGCGACATTGGGTACGATAATGCAGGTCAAAATTGAAGGTAAAGTTTTGGGGAGAGTGGGTGCTGTGATAGATGGACTTTTGAAAATTATAACTCCAGTTGCAATTGTATTATCAGGTGTTTTGGCAGAAAAAGTATTCAATCCACTTCTTATCGATGGAGGTACATTATCGAATACTTGGATTGGCTCTTTAATAGGTGTTGGGAAAAACAGGGGGATAGGACTTATGTTCATTCTATCTGGTTTGATTTTAATTGTCGTTTGTGTTTTAATGCTATTTAATAAAGTAGTAATGAACCTAGAAGAAAATAATCCAGATGCAGTTTTAGATTAACAAAAAGTGAGCCCAATTTTTTACCGAAAATAGGGGTTAATGAATCTGGAGTGAAAGTTATATCTTAATTAATTGTCATTCAAATAAGGAATTGGTTTGAAGGTATTTATGTCTATGAGATAACCAATCTTTTTTACGGACATCTAATGTGAGTCTTTTCAATTAAAAATTATTGCAAATTTCCACAAACTCTTCTCTCTCTTCCCCTTCAAAAACATAAAAAGAAATAGCAGAAGGTTTCCTTTTCAACGTATACTTTTTCACGAATGGATCAATCTCTTTTGGTACTTTCGGTGTGAATTCTTTGGGGATATCCTTCAAATCATAGTACCTACCGTAATTCATTATGAACTTTTCTACTGTCTTTTTTTGTTTTGTATCAAGTCCAATGTAATTTTCAATGAACTCTTTTAAATTCTTTTTATTTAAATCTTTCATGAATCTTTTTACAAGGATTTTCCTTGCTGAATAGTAAGGATGTTCTTTGAAAGTTATATCTTTGTTTGTGAATGTTTTTTGTCTTTGGTTTTTTATTAGTAATGAATCAACATCTATCTTTGGAGTTTCTTCAAATATTGAGTTTATTAACTCTCTTGTGTAGTAATCACATCTTTCTTTGATTAAGCTTTCACTTTCTATATCCTTAATCACCTTTTCTAATTTAACCTCTTGTTTGTAATAATGAACAAGATACGAAGTAAAAAATTCAGAAAGTTGGTTTTCTACCTTTAACTGCATAAATTTGTAAAAGTTTTCTTCAAACTTTTTGTCTATATCTTTCTTTTTTAGTTCTTTTACTATTGGAATAGCAAGAGAGGTGTTTATTTCAAACTCAAGGTTGTTTATTATCTTTCTCAATGTATTTGGCTTTATTTGCTTTGTTTTTCCAGATAAGAAATCATTCAACGTTCTTTTTGAGATATTTGGTTCTTTAATAAAAACTCTTTCTATTTCTTGCTTTATGAAATTTCTTAACGTCTTTGTGTTTTTGTAATAACGGTTATCTAAGTTAAAAACACAGTATTTTAACTGATTGATACTTTCTCCACACTGCTTTTTTAAAGCATTGCATCTTTCTTTATTAACCTTTGATAAACACTTTGAGAAGATAAACGCTGTTTCATACATCATTGGATCGTTGTTTTCTTTTTGTACTTGAAAGATAGTATCAAGTGAATTGAAAACTTTGTAATTATCATCGTCAAAGTAATAACCAAGGTAAAATCCTAATGGAATGCTAAAGTTTAAAGCGATACTTTTATCTACATCTTTTAACCACCAACTTATATTGTTTAAAGCTTGTACTATCCCAGATGGATGAGGAACATCTTTCAATATCTTAAATGCTTCAATGTTTAACTGAGTCGCTTCTTCATATTTTCCTTCATTCTTTTTCTCTCTTGCATCAGCCATGAGGATAAACCCTTTATCAAAAGGATTGTTTTCGTATTCTTCACTCCAATATCTAACCTTTTCCATACTTTCATTGGATTCATAATACATTTCTCGTATGTTTCTTAAAGATTCTACAACGAGTCCTCTAACATATTGTGGAATATCACCGAAGTTGTCTTTTAATTCAACATAAATATCTTTAACTTCCTTATCTCTTTTTAATCTGTGCAAAGCTGATAGTTTAATAGATAAAAGTGCATAATACAAGCTACCTTTTCGTAGTTTTGAAATGTCTTTTTCTATTCTTTCAATGACTTCATCATAATTGATATCCCAATATAATTTCAATATTTCTATGTATTCTTTTGTTTCATCATTTAAAGAAGTTGATTCAAGATAATTCATCAATGGCCTTCCAAACTGTCCGTAAGTTGACAACCTGGTAACTAATTTTAAAAGCATTTGAATTATCTCCTTATGAATATCTGCTTTTGTTTCACTATTGTCATTTAAAAATAACAAAATATTTACTTTGATTCCAATGTTAACGAGCCGATATTTATTCACTTTTACCTTTTTAATCAATTATATCATAACTATCATCAAAAAAGAGAAAGCGAAAACAGAGTATAAAACATGATAAAAAACATCTTAATTAAAGTTTACATAAGGTTTTTTGAGGTAATCTCTGAAAAAACGTTTCAATCTATATTTGAACCTGATAAAAAAATTGCTTGTTTATCATATGGATAAATGTATGATAAAAATAGTGAATGGTCTTTTGAGTTTGTAAGAGAAAAGTGTTTCTCAATTTACTATTATACGAGGGGTGATAAAAAATGAAAAAGTTCGTTGTTATTTTATTGACAGTGGTATTGCTATCAGGGGGAGTTTTTGTTTTTGGTGGGGATGATGAAGGAATCGCAAGTTTCGAATCATTAAATCCTGGAGAAATTGTAAGCTATATTGAAGAAAGTTGGTAAATGTGCATTTTAAACTTTTAAAGAGTATTGGAAAAGAAGAACAAAAAGTAGGGGAGAAAGAATAAAATAGAACTATAAAATATACCCACTTCAGAAATAGGTCAAAGCAACGATTAACTAAAGGTAAAGTAAGTTAAGGCAAGAAGAAAAAGAACTAAAATATTGGATAATTATCCAAAATGCTCTTTGAAAATCGAAGTAATT